>NZ_JARXXY010000013.1:0-177936 GCF_029893845.1 Micromonospora sp. A200
AGGCGCACTTCGGGCCGCTGCGCACCTTTGTCATCGCCGGCTCGGACCACCCCAACCACACCGTCCTGGCCCGCGGCCTACACGCCTACCTGCGCGCTGGCGCAACGCCAACGCCCGCCACCCCGACGTCCTGGCCGCCCAACGCCGCCACCGCGCCCGCGTCCGCAGTGAACGACACCGCCGCTGGGGCCAACCCGCCAGCCGAGCCGCATAACCAACCCGGCCAACGTTTGTGGTCAGAGCACTAGCTAACAGTGGTCCTTCTGGGCCTGGGCCGCGACGGCCCTAGCCTCCTTCAGTAGCTTGGCAACCTCAGTCTGATAACCGGCCCCCTTCTTCTTCCAGGCAGCAGTCTTTGTCGACACCTGATTTGAAAGGTCTTGGATTCGGTTGGCGTCTGGTGCGTTAGGCGGTGTGTACCCGGGTAGTGCAGCTGCGGCCTGCTGATATTCAGACAGATTGCGGTCGAGCTGGGCGGCAGCGTCCTTAAGAGCTTGAATTTCACTGGCCAGGCCGCTCATGTCGCTGTCGATGCTGTAAGAGTCGCTTTCGACGCTGTAGGCATCGCTCTCTGCACTGTATGCGTCGCTGCACGCCGACGATTCGTCTTGCTCTCTGTCGGCCTTCGCAGCGTTGGTCTTCGCGTTCGCAAGGTTCTCCTTTGCGGCGGCCAAGTCCCTTTCAAAGTCTGAGAAGGAGGGTGGGTTCGCAAGCCCAGCCCGCACAGCCGCGGCGTCCTGCATCACAGATTCAGCTGCCTTTGCGACCTGCTGCCGCCTCTCTTGTAGAGAAGCTGCTGCGGCTGAACTCGCAGCAGCCGCCTCGCGAGCAGACAGGTTGGCGTCAGCCTTCGCTTGTACCACCGCCACTTTTCGGTTATAGGTGTCGGTCGACCCCGGTGCCAGCGCAAAAGGGGCGATCGAGCCGTCTTCTTGCGGCACCTGCAGCGTCATCTTTGAGCCGGAAACCGTGCCGGAAAGGTTGGTGACGAATCCGAGCCCCTGAGGGAAGCTCAGGGTCATTGCCTCGCCGTCCATCGTGCCCGTGAATGCCGCGTGCGTCGACTTCGTCGTGGTCGGGTCGGCGTTGTTCAGGCTGCTCTGGTCCAGGGTTCCCGAGAGGGCGCCTGCCTGTCGGGTAATTTGAATCATGACGGCGCTCGTGGTGTCCGCCCCTACCCAAGTGTTCGGGAAGCCCCCGACTCGGTTGGTGCTGCTGGAACACGACGTGCCGGGTACGAGCAGCAGGCCGGCAACCAGGAGTCGGGCAGGCCGCAGACACATTTGCACGAGCGAAATCTAGCGATCTTTCAGACAGAGAGATAGCCCCCATTCGGACGGTGGCTGCTGGCAGACGAGTCATGCTGGCAGCAATCAATGGACCGGTTGAGCAGCGCCGGGCGAGGTGTGGCTGCCGCCCGCTCCTGGCATAGCGGTGGCTGGTGCGGCGCGCGCCGCCACGGCGTTGATGGAGGCGGAGCTAAGCAAGTCCGTCCCCGCCTCCCGATGGCCGTTGGCAGGAGGTCATGCTGCGATCGCCCGGGCGGCGGCGTACGTGTCGGCGGGGAGCGGGTGGTGCAGCCGCCAGAGGATCCGCATCGGCCGGTCGCCGGTGTGCTCCTGGTACGTCATTGGCCCGGCGTACAGGTAGGGCGGCGCGCCCAGGTCGCGGTCGGCCACCCTGCTCTCCCGAACGAAGAGGTGCACCGTCGACCCGCGCTCGACGTGGTTGATGTAGCGCTGCCCGGTCCCCGACGCCGACGACGTGGTGCTCTGCGACTCCCACTGGAACAGGCTGTCGGTGATGGCCCGGTCGGCGTACATCGTCGTGGGGGAGTAGTGCTCCTCGGACTTGACCAAGGTGACGAAGAAGAGGTCGGCCTGCTCGTCTGGCAGCCACTTCACGCCTTCGCGCAGGGATCCCGGGTTCGTCATCCCGAAGGCCGCGCACGCCTCGTTGCGGTTGTAGCGCGCGTGCACCCGCAGCGGCACCCGCGCCGACTCCGGCTCCGCCGTGACCCGGTGGATGCGGTCTCGCAGCACCGCGGCGACCTGGCGCAGCTCCGTGCAGCGCGCTGGCTCGGCCCAGAGCCGCTTCAGCCGGGCATCGCGCTCGGTCAGCGGCACCGACGGCCCCCAGAGGCTGAAGTGCAACATGTCCAGCAGCCGTCCGCCGCCGGGCTGCTCGCCACTCGCGACCCGAGCGAGGAGGTCCAGCCGGTCGACGTCGTCGATGTGCAGCATCCGCCCGATCGCCCGGCCGAGCTCGCGGTCGTCCGGCCCGCCGGCCGAGGCGTCGATGCCCGCCAGGCGCCGCAGGCCGGCCCACCCGCCGATGCTCGCCGACCGGTAGACGTCCTCGATCTCCAGACCGGTCTCCCGCAGGAATTCGGCCAGGCTCGCGTCCCCGAGCTGCCGCAGCTCCGCCACCAGGCCGTTCTTTGAGGTCGGCAGCGCCGACTTCAGGTTGGCGAGCACGACCTCCTTCGCCACCCGGTCCAGCTCAACGTGGCAGCCACTCGGCAGCGACGGGAAGTCATCCCGGACGGCCGCCTCGACGGCCCGACGGCTCACCCCGGTCAGCGCCCGCCAGCGCAGGTCGAACCGGAAGTTGGCGTTCTGGCCGCCGATGAAGTCGAGCACGGTCAGGCACGGCTTGTCATCGTCTAGGCGCAGGCCGCGACCGAGCTGCTGCAGGAAGATCGAGGCGCTCTCGGTGGGCCGCAGCATCAGGATCGTGTCGACCATCGGCAGGTCGACACCCTCGTTGAACAGGTCGACGGTGAACAGCACGCGGAGTTTGCCGGCCTTGAACTCCCGCAGCAGGCCGTCGCGGGTCCGGCCCGCGCGGTCCGCCCGCGAGGTCACCGCCGCCGACGGTACGCCGTGCCGGCTGAACCAGTCCGCCATGAACTCGGCGTGCCCGATGCTCACGCAGAACCCGAGCGCCCGCATCCGACCCACATCGACCGTGTCCTGTACCGCCTTCAGCACCATTCGTGCCCGCGCGTGGTTGCCGGTGTAGAGGCCGTCCAGCTCCGCCGGGTCGTACCCTTGCCCGCGCTTCCACCGCAGGTGCGACAGATCCACGTCGTCGTGCACTCCGAAGTACTGGAACGGCGCCAGCAGCTGCCGCTCCAGCGCCTCCCACAGGTGTAGCTCCACCGCCGCGTGGCCGTCGAACCACCGACGCACATCACCGCCGTCGGCCCGGTCTGGAGTCGCCGTCAGCCCCAGCAGTACGCACGGCCGCAGCCGCTCCAGCAACCGCGCGTACGTCGGCGCCTCCGCGTGGTGGAACTCGTCGACGATCACCATGTCGTACGCGTCGGGGTTGATCTCCCGCCGGTGCAGCGATTGGATCGAGGCGAAGACGTGGGCCCAGTGGGTTGGCTCCTTGCCCCCGACCAGCATCTCGCCGAAGCTGCCGTCATTCATGACCTGGCGGAACGTCGACATGCTCTGCTTAAGGATTTGCTCCTGGTGGGCGACGAAGAGCAGCGAGTCAACTTGGCCAGCCCGGTGTAAGCGGCGGTAGTCCAGCGCTGCCACCACCGTCTTGCCGGTGCCCGTCGCCATCACCACCAGATTGCGGTGCCGGCCGTGCACCTGCCGTTCCGCATCCAGGTCGGCCAGGATCTCCGCCTGATACGGGTATGGCCGCACATCTAGGTTTGCGATCTGCGTCGGTGCATCGGCAGCCCGCTCACCGCTGAGCGCCTGCCGGAGCCGCTCCGCGTCCTTGGTGGCGTCGTAGTCCTCGAACGCCGGGTCGTTCCAGTAGTCCTCGAACGTCGCGGTGAAGGTGTCGATGACGTGCGGCTGCTCGATGTTGGAGATCCGGACGTTCCACTCCACCCCGTCCACCAGGGCCGACTTCGACAGGTTCGAGGAGCCGACGTACGCGGTGGTGGTGCCGTTGGTTCGGCGGAACAGCCACGCCTTGGCGTGCAGCCGGGTCGTCCTGGTTTCGTAGGAGACCTTGATGTCGGCGCCCAGCTCGGCGAGCCGATCAAGCGCTCGTTGGTCGGTCGCGCCCATGTAGGTCGTGGTGATGACGCGGAGTCGGCCGCCGCGCCGGATCAGGTCGCGGAGGGCGGGCTCGACGATGCGCAGGCCGTGCCATTTGATGAACGCGCAGAGCAGGTCGACGTGTTCCGCGGAGGCCATCTCGTAAGTGACCTCGTGGCCGATCCGCGGCTGGTGCTTGCCGTTCACCAGGAGCGCGCCGGTGGAGAGCGGGGTCGTCGGGCGCTGCGGGAAGGCCGGTTGGGCCGGTGGGGTGGGTGGGGCGGCGATGGCGTGCAGGAGGTTCTTCGCGTCGGCTACCTGGTCGCCGTGGTGTGTCGCGGCCGGGCTGAGGGCGGCGATGGCATCGGCGATGCGGTTGGTCAGCTCGACTTGGCGGTGCAGCTTGTCGTCGCCGCCGGGGACGGCTTGGAGAGCGCGGCTGATTTGGGCGGCGAGGTGACGGGTGAGGGGGCCGTGCGAGTCAGCAGCGTCTAGGGCGCGGTGCTGGATCAGGGCGGGATCGACGCGGTGGAGCTGGTCGGCGAGCTGCTGCGTGATCAGGTGCTCGTAGATGCCCCGCTCAAGATCCGTCATGCCGGCAACCTAACCTTCTCGCAGGCGTCCCCGTTGCCTCCAACACGCGAGGCGCGAACGCTAACCCGATGACTGTTTGGCAGGCGGCCCGCCCACCAGCTCCCCGCGTCTCTCCGGTGTCCTAGCGAGGCGTCCCACTTTGGCGGGCGTCCTGGATCGCTAGCCGGATGGCGGCGTTGATGCGCTGACCCCGCCGGCGGAAGCCCAGCTCCTGCATCGCCTCCGTGATGATCTGCTCCTCGGTACGCAGACAGCCGTCGCTATTGATCCACGCCACCAAGGCGGCGAGCTGACGTCGGCTGTACTCGGTGATGGGAGCTCCCGGATAGAGCGGAGGCTTCAGCATGCTGCGGATTGGTTCAGTGGACGACGGCGGTACGCTTTCCGACCGCGGCCGCACCACCGGCCGCTTCACCGACGCCGGTCGGCTCGCCTCGGCGACGGCTGCGTCGTAGGCCGCCTTCACCCGCGCGACCTCCTGGTCCCGATCGCGGAACCAGGCGGTGGACCAGATGCGATGGAAGCGCCAACCAAGCCGCTCGAGGTGCTCCTGCCGCAGCCGGTCGCGGTCGCGGGCGGTCGCCGACGAGTGGTAGGTGGCACCGTCCGCCTCGATCGCCAGCACCATCTCGCCCGGCCGATCGGGATGCTGGGCGGCGAAGTCGATCCGGTAACCACTGGCACCGTACTGAGCGACGAGTGGAATCCCAGCCGCCGTCAGCCGGTCCCGCACGTCCGCCTCAAACGGATTGAGTGTGGGTGCGGTGCCGACGGTGGAGAGCCGCTCGCCCTGGCTCTCGGCGTACTCCAGGTAGCTGCGCAGCAGCTTGGCGCCAAGGGCGTTGAGCTTGTTCGGGTCCAGGTCCCGGGCGCTGAACGAGCTGACCACCGTGGCGCGCTGCCGTGCCCGGGTTACCGCCACATTGAGGCGCCGATGGCCACCGTTGTTGTTGATCGGCCCGAATCGGTAGAGCATCCGGCCATCCGGGCCCTTGCCGTAGCCAACGGACAGGATGATCGCGTCCCGCTCGTCGCCCTGCACCCGCTCGATGCTCTTGACGAAGAAGGGCTCCTCGCTCCGTTCCTGGAAGAACTCGTCGAAGCCGCCGCGATCAATCAGCGCACGACGGAGGGCCGCTTCGATCCGCTCGGCGTGCTTGATGCCCATGGTGATGACGCCCAGCGATTCCTCCGGGCGCTTCTCCGCGTGCTCCAGGATCAGATCGACGACCCGGTCCACCTCGGCGCCCACCCGGTCGCCCGGGCCGTAGCCGACCGGGTTGTTGTCGACCAGGACGTGGGTCAGGCAGCCCTCCGTGGCGGCGCCCGGGAAGGTGACCAGCTCGTTGCCGTTCGGCGCGTAGATGTGCAGGTTGGAGAAGGCGATCAGTCGCTCGTCCCGGCTGCGGTAGTGCCAGGCGAGGTGCTTGTTCTGCGACAGCGGGAGCGCGGTGGCGAAGGCCTGGAGCAGTGACTCCACGTCGTCGGTCAGCGCCGTTTCGCCGTCTTCGTCAGCGGCGGAGTCGTCGTCGCTGTCGAAAAACCGGGTCGGCGGCAGCTGGTGCTCGTCGCCGGCAACCACGATCTGCCGACCGCGCATGATCGAGGTTATGCCGTCGACGGGCTCGACCTGGCTCGCCTCGTCGAAGATGACGACGTCGAAGAGGCGCTGCGCCGGGAGCACCTGGCTCACCAGTAGCGGGCTCATCGCCCAGCAGGGCTTGACGGCCAGCAACACTTCCGGCGCAGCTCGGAACAGCTCTCGGACGGGCAGGTGCCGGGCCTTCTTGGCAGCCTCCTTGCGGACGAGCTGTTGCTGCTCCGGGTTGGCGTCGAGCGTGGCGACCAGGTGTGCCGCCGCGGCGCGGCGGATCCGACCAGGGGTCGCCTCGATGTGCTGGTGATCCGCCCGTTGGAAGTCGATGACCGCCGCTGTGAGCAGCTCGGCGTTCAGCCCTGCATAGCGGGCGTCAGTGAGGGCGATGTGATCGAGGATGGAGTGCAGCCAGGCGTACTCCAGCACGTGCTCGGCCTCGATGGCGCCGGCCCGGCGCTCCGCCAGTTCGGCCAGTAGCGCGTGAAGGTTCCACCCCAGCAATGCCGCCCGTAGCTCGTTGTGCCGGGCCACCCGCTGCAACCCCAACTGGTCGCTCGCCAGAGCGGATAGCTGTTGCTGCAGCCGTTCCGGAGCATCGGTGAACGTGGCGGGCAGAACCGCTTCCAGCACGGCCAGGGACCGGTCCAGATGATCCGCGTTGGCGAGCGCCGCCGGAAGGCAATCGGCCCCGCGGGGCTGGCTACCGTGCTGGCAGCACCGCTGCCAGCGGTCCCGTTGATCGGCCACGGCGAGCAGCCCGGCGTGCAAATCCTTGCGGGCGGGCTTGTCTGGGCCGACCCAGAGCGCCCGGACCTCCTTCAATGCCGCTCGTCGCTCCAGCCAGCCGAGCGTCACCGCGGCCGACTTCCGTCCGCGCCGGTCCGCGGTGGCAGCGATCCAGCGGTCGAGGTCGCCCGCGAACACCGCCGGCGCGAAGCGATCCAGAGACCCGGTGACGTCATGGACGAGAACGAGCAGGTCCCGCCAGGCCGTCCGAGTCTGCGGCGGGCGGAGCCCGCACTCACCGGTCAGCGTGCGTAGCAGCTGCTGAGCTTCGGGAAGGATCTCGTACGCCGCCCGCCCGGCCGCCGTCATGACCTCCGGGACCGCTGCCGACGCCCCGATGGTCGCGGCCTGCCACGGGCTGGACGGCATGGACCCGTCGAAGGCGCCAAGACGCGCCAGCTCGCCCACGGCGCGCCAGAGCTGCTCGGCCGCGGCCGGGTCCAGCCGCTGAAGCATCGGCGCCCGCCAACGGAACGCCGTGCGGGCGCTGGTCCCGAGGGCGATCAGCCGCTCCTGAATCTCATACGCCGACAGGTCCCACGGCGCGTGCCGCCGGTGCAGCATGTTGTCGTGGGCGACGAGCTGCTCCCGCCGGGCGAGTAGTTGCCGGCCGAGGTCCTGCAGCTGCGGCTGCCGCTCCTGCGCGATGCGCTGCAGTCGGCTGCCCAGCGCCTGGGCCAACTCGCGGCGGCTCGTTCCGCCGCCGTGCAGGTTGATGACGAGGTCGTCCAGGTCGACGGAGGTGAGACGGTTGAGCACCGCGTCGATGGCAGCCCGCTTTTCGGCGACGAAGAGCGTGGTGCGTCCACGGGCAGCGAGCGCGGCGATGATGTTCGCGATCGTCTGGCTCTTGCCGGTGCCGGGCGGACCCTTGATGACGAGATGCTGGCCGGCGACGACCGCGTTGATGGCGTAGCTCTGCGACGAGTCGGCGTCCAGCACCAGGAACTCGTCACCGAGCGGGACGGTGTTCGGAGTGGAGGGAGTGACTGAGACCGGCGAGGCCAGCGAGGTGCCGGCCGCGACGTCGCCGGCGAGCGCGGCGATCACATCGCTGTCGGCCAGCAGCTCGCCGTTCTTTTCGATGTCCTGCACCATCGGCAGCTTCTCGTAGAGGAACGTGCCGACGACCTGCGTCGAGGCGGCCACGAACTCTGGCACCCGTGCTGCCGCCGCGTTGAGTCGACTGAGCAGTGCGTCCGGCGCGAAACCGGTTTCGGGCAGTTCGGCCAGTAGTTCGCCCTCGGTGATGGTCACGCCGTAGTCGCGGGCCAGCTTGAACAGCAGCACCGGGTTGACGATGGGCGAGGCCTCGACCCGTAGCCGGAAGTCGGTCTCGGTAGCGCTCGTTGCGTCAATCTGCAGCGGGTGCATGATCACTGGAGCGTGGGGCGTGCGGTCCGGCTCACGCCAGTTGGCCATGCCGGTGACGACGTAGCCGGCGTCGAGGCCGCGCTCCTCGGACAGCTCCCGCATCTTGGCGCGGATATTCCGAAGGCGACGCTGGGCGTCCGCACGCGATTCCTGAAACGGGAAGAGCTGGCCGAGGGTCTGCGGCTTGCCGGATAGCAGCCGCATGACCGCCGTCGGGTCGGCCGCGGCCAGGGCGAGGGTCCCTGCCTTGAGATCCCGGTAGTACAGCAGCCGGTTATTGCCGGAGGTGTCGATCAGCGACTTGGCCCAGCGGTCGGCGGCCGCCGCCACACGGCGCAGGCGCTCTACGTCAAGCATCCTCATCGACCCCCCGTCGCCGCACGACCTGCTCGGCAGCGAGGTCGCTGATGATTGTCGCCACCATTTCCCGCAGCCGGTGCAGTTCCCCTGCCGTGAGACCGAGCTCGTAGCAGTGGTGGTGGCCGGCGCGGGACAGCGCCGACCAGGCGTATCCGGCCCGGGCGGCGATGCGCCGGCCAGCGTAGCGGTCGAGGATCAGGAATTGTGGCGAGCGGGCGCGCATCGGCAACACCTCGGGGTGGCAGCGCTGCCAGTAGTCGTCCATGGCGGCCTCGAGTGCGAGCCGGAGCAACCACGCGCAGGCGCGTGGCCAGGCGCCACGGGTGCCCCGTACGACGTTGGACAGCAGTTGATCGGCGGCGTCCAGGCAACTCTGCGGCATCGTCACCAGCGGACCGGCGGTCATCGCAGGGACTCCGCCAGCCGGCGTGCGTCACGGACCAGCACCTCGAGATCGAACGAGCCCGGTCCATGCACGCCCTGCTTGCAGGCCTGGAACGCGTCGCCGGCCCACCTGCCGAACTGGTTGATCCTCGGGAGCACCTTGCCGCCCTGGTGCATGTCGCCGAAGAGCGCCAGCGCGGTCACCTGGTTGAGCGTCAGCGCCTTCTCGATGAGCTCTTCCACCGCACCGTGCCGCTCACCGCGCGCGATGCGCTCCCGCCGGATTCGCTCATGGCAGGCGGCCTCAAGCGCCGAACGGCAGAAGCCGGACACCAGGGGATAGCGGGCGTTGGCGGCGAGCTCCTCCGCCTTCAGGATCGAGGTGGCGTCGTTGAGGTACCGCTCGATCGGGTCGCTGTTCTTCCGGATTTCCACCACCGACTCGTCGCGTCGGGTCACTGCCCAGATGGTGGCCTCGATGCGCAGCCGCCGTACCGCCTCGGGAAGCCGGTTGTCGTGGGTGAAGACAACGACCTGTCGGGTCTCGGCCAGGCTGGCGAGCACCTGGGCCAGGCCGTCGACCTTCGACGGGTCCATGCTCTGCACCGGGTCGTCGATGATGAGAAACCGGAACGGGCTGTCGTCGACGCAGGCGCGGGGCAGGAACACTGACAGGCCGAGGGCTTGGAGCTCGCCCTGGCTCATGACCGCCATCGCGGAAGTGGTGGTGCCATCGACCCGGGCGGGGAAGGATATCTTGCGGCGGGTGTTGGTGCCGTCGAGCCGCATCCCGCTCAGCTCGACGTTGCTCTCCTGACGGAGCTCGTCCCAGATCTCCTGCGAGCGCTGGGCGAAGGGTTCGAACCGCTGGTCCCGCAGCTTGGTGATCGCGGTCTTCAACCAGTCCCGGGCGGCGTTGACCCGCTTGAGCTTCGCGTCGTTCTGCACACCGACCCGCGCCCGATTCAGCCAGTCCTGCAGCGAGACGGCATGCTCACGCCAGGCGTCGTGGCGCTGCCGCAGCCAGGCGCTCGTCTCGTCCTGCAGTTCGGTGAACGCCTCGAGCAGCGGCGGATAGCTGGCCCGGAGGTGCGCGGCGAGCTGGTCGGGGGAGAGCTCGGCTGCGGCGGAGCGCAGGTCGTCCGCTTTCGTGCGGAACCGCTTCACCACATCCGGCTGGTGGAGCGCGCCGGCCAACGCCTCGAGGTCGTCGCTACTGATTCGCCGGTCCAGGTCGAGCAGCCGAGCGGCTCGGGCCTGCGCCTCCTGGAGCCGCCGGTGCCCCTCCTCGACAGCGACGGTTTCGCGCTGGATCTGGTGGATCGTGTCGCCGGCGCGAGTGCGCCAGGCGGCGTCCAGGGTGCCGGTCCCGCAGACGGGGCACGGCCGGTCGCCGTGTTCGTCGTGGAAGGTGACCGCCATCCGGAGCAGCTGGGCTGCCTGCTCGGCCGTGCCGGCGCGGGTGGCGGAAAGGTCGGCGATTTGCGCCGCCGCAGCGGTGAGTTCGTCGGCCACCTCGGTGGCGTATGCCGCGTCTGGCAGCGCGACGGCGACCAGGCGGCGGGCCGCGACGGCGCCCGGGTCGTTGGTGTCGCTACCGGCGTCGGCGAGCAGCTGGTCGAGTGCCTCGAGGTCGGGCGCTCGCTTCGCGAGGAGCGCCACCGCGGCCTGCGCCCGCTGGTCGTCGACACCGGCGAGCGCGGTACGCAACGCTTCGCGCAATGCCTTGACCCCCGAGATCTGGTCACTCAGATCCTTACGAACCCGCATCAGCCGCTTGTCGGCGTCGACGATCGGGTCCATGCCGAGGATCGGAGCCATGGCGTCGAAGAGCCCGCTGGGCGTGGAGGTGACGAGCCGAGCGAGGTCGCTCGCGGTGAGGAATGGACGGTAGGCATCGAGGGGCTGCTGCCACCCCAGTTCCGCGGTGTCCCCGTAGCGGTTCCCGTCATCCGCCAGGACGTGGCCGACCCCCTGGTGCGCCTCGGTGTGGTCATCGCGCCAGGAACGGCGTACTCGAATGGGTTTCGCGGATCCTTCGGCCCGGAGCTGGATCTCGATCTGACAGGGCGAACCGCAGTGCAGGTTGCGCCAGCCGTCTTTGAAGACGCTGTTGCGGTCGGCCCAGCGCGCGCTATCCCCGGTGAGGGCCAGCTCGACGGCCTCCGCATAGCTCGACTTGCCGGAGCCGTTGCGGCCGACGACGAGGGTGAGCCCGGCGTGCGGCTGCAACCGAAGGCTCTGCTGTGGACCGACGCCCCGGAAACCCGCGACGGTGATGGACTCCAGGTACAGCGGCTGGGGACGCGGTCGAGTGGAGGGGTCCCGCTCCGGCAGATCGACGGGCTCTCCGGCGAGGACGGCGGCGAGCTGGTCGTCCCCGACGTATGCGGCGAGCACAAGATCTACGACATCGTCGCCGACGTTGTCCTCGGCCAACTGGTCGAAAACCTGGTCAAGTAGGGACTGGTCCGGGGCCATACGGGTCTCCCTTCCAGGCAAGACGCTAAGTATTGTTGCGTCATCAAACAACTCCCGTCGCGGGGGATTGCTGGGAAACACTGGAACTTGTACCATGCCTTTCGTGGCCGAGTCCATAGAGAACCTCGAGCGCCGGATCGAAGAGCTGCGAGCAGCGGTCCGCCGGGCGGTGATGGCCCGCGACCCTGCCCGAGCCACGGCGATGCGGGCTGAGCTGCGAAGGGCCGAACGGGAATGGGAGCAGGCCCTCACGGACCTCGCCGACGAGGCGGCGGTCGATACCGAGCCGATGAAGCCCGCAGCGCCGCTGGTGCCGGTACGCGAGCAGGTCCAGCATGCGCTCACCCTGCTGTCGGTGCCGGCTGCGCCGAAGCTGATCGCCGAGGTGCATGCCGCGTTCTACGGCGCGAGTGCCACCGGGATCGCGCCGGGCAAGCTCACCCACCTGCGTCGGGACGAGGAGCGGTCCTTCCGTACGGCACGACACTCCCGGCCGTACTACCTCTGCTCCGCGCTCACCGCCGAGCACCTGGCCCCGGCCCGGGGCCTGCTCGCGATCTCCACCTGGCCACTCGAGCGGCGCATCATCGGGCCGCTGAGCCTCCGTGTCGACTTTCTGACAGCCGCCATCAAGGTGGCGGAACGGGCAGTCAGGATGCTTGAGGAAGATTCGGGCGTTACCCGGCTGCTCTGGCGGTTCGCCACCACCATTCCGGGAGCGGCCCAACCGCGCGGGGCGGTAGACGCGGCCACCGTTATCAAGGCCGCCCAGGCCGAACTCGACGTGCACGTGGCGGCCGACCAGTCGCAGCGGGAAGCGGCGGCCGAGCGTGCCCGCCGGCAGATGGACGAGGCCGAGCAGCTCTTCGGCAGCAAGCTGCGCGTACTCAGGGGGACGGCATGACCAACGTTGGCCAGCGGCTGGCCGCGATTCGCGGTGGGGGCGTCGCGAGCAGGCACAACGCCCGGACCATCGCCGCCCTGACCACCAACCCGGGCTGCGCCCGCCGGGCGGTCCTGGACTGCGCGGGCGTCGACAAGCAGCGGCTGGCCGCCTACGTCGATTACCCGGCCCGCTTCGGTCAGTCGCAGTTTGCGATCACCCGCGGCAACGCCTTCGAGGCGCAGGTCAAGGCCAACGGCTGCGCCGAGCTGCTGCGGCTGCTGCGGGAGCGGCTCGACCTCGAGATCCCCGAGGTCTCGTACGACGACCTGGAGTCGGTCGCCGGCCACGAGAGCCAAGATCTCCGGTACGCCCGCTCGCGTGCCCTGCTCACCCGGGCCGCCGCCCAGGCCGAAGGGGCCGGCACGCTCTTCGACCACCCGCTGCTGCGGCTCGAAGTCGCCGGCCAGCAGGCCTACCTGGAGCCGGACCTGATCGCGTTCCAGCACGACGGGCAGTTCCACGTCGTGGAGATCAAGTCGTTCGCGGTCATCGACGGCCAGGCCGACTCGGGCAAGGTCGCGGCCGCCGCGATCCAGGCGGCCGTCTACGTGCTGGCCATGCGCGAGCTGCTCGGCGAGGCCGGGTACGACCCGGAGATCGTCTCGCACGACGTCGTGTTGGTCTGTCCCCGCGACTTCTCCAACCAGCCGATGGCGGTCCGGATCGACGTTCGCAAGCAGCTCGCCGTGCTGCGTCGGCAGCTGTCCCGGATGACCCGGATCGACGCGCTGCTGGCCGATCTGCCGGCCACCCTCAGCTTCGACTTCGCGCCCGACGACAACGGGGTGCCCACCCGCTCGCCGGCCTCGTTGGTCGCCGCCCTCGAAGCCGTCGAGGCGCGGTACTCCCCGGAGTGTCTGGCCAGCTGTGAGCTGGCGTACTTCTGCCGGCACGAGGCTCGCGGCTGCACTGCGGCGCTCGGCAAGTCCGCGCGGGATGAGATGGGCGGCATCGAGCGGGTGGAAACGGCGTTGGCCATCGCCCGCAACCAGCTCGCGCCGGCAGAGGATCAACAGGAGGCCGCCGAGCTGCTGCGCGCCGCCGCGCGGTTGCGGGCCGAGCTGATGAGCCGGGTAGCCGGATGAGCACCCTGACGACGTTGGCAAGGGCCGAGGCCGTGGTCGAGGGCGTCGCTCAGCGGATCACCACCGTGCGTCACGTGCACATCGCCGAACGACCCCTGGCCTTCATCCCGCTGACCATGGCGGGCGAGGCCAACGCACCGCTCGCCGCGATGGTGGGCGACGACCCAGACGATCCGACGTTGCTGATCGTGCCGCAGCCCCGGAACCGCGACCAGCGGTTCGCGTTCGCCGCCGAGCTGGCAGACATCCTCGTCTGTTACATCGATAGCTTCCGCAGCGATATAGAAGAGGTGCGGACGAACAAGGGCAAGGACGTGCGCCACCGGTACGCCGACGCGCCGCAGCTGCTCGTGCCGAACCCCGGCGGCGTCGGCTTCACCCGGCTCTTCGGCCGGTCCACCCGGTTCCGCCGCACCGACGGCGACTACCCTGTCCACCCGTCGGTGCCGCTGCTCGGTCGCTGGCTGACGTACTTCGCCGAGCGAGCCGAGCACCCCGGTTCCTCGGCGCTGGTCGCGATGACCCAGGCGGCCTCCATGCACTGGGCCACCGGGCAGAGCCCGCTCGAGGACGCGCAGCTGGCCGCACTCCTGGCCTGGATCACGCCGCCGCCGGGCATGACGGGCGCCGAAGCGGCCGCCGCAGCCGAGGATCCGGTGACCTGGCCCCCGGCCGGTCCGGCCACCGACCCGACCTTCGACAACGAGGTGCTGGCCCCGGCCATGACCGCGTACGACCGGGCGGTGGCCACCGACTCGCAGGTGGCCCGGCGTCGCGACGAGCTGGAGGACATTCTGCGCTCGCAGCTGGAGCCGACCTGGCGGCTGATGTGGCAGGCCATCTCGCTGCTGCGGGAGCTGCCCGCCGGAGCGCACGTGCCCAAACGGTGGGCGGAGGACCGGGACGCTTTCACGAACTTCACCGCGCATCTCGAAGAGGGGGGATTCCCGCAGCCGCGTCGCGACGGAGCGGTCGCCGCCGCCAGGAAGCTGCACCGCATGGAGCGGGCGCTGACCTCGTACGACGTGCAGCGGGCTTACGACGACCCGGTGGTGATGGCCGACTACCGGCTCACCGGCGAGGCGTTCGTGGGCGACGTGACCGCCGCCCACCCGACGCGGATCGACACCAGCGGGAAGCGGCGTGCCCTGCGGCCCTGGATCGCGGTGACCACCACCGACCCGGTGCTGGTCACACCGGGCACGACGCTGTTCTCACCCGAGCAACCCAGCGGGCAGAAGGCACGGGTGATGTCGGTGACTCCGCGCGACGACGGGACGACCGCGGTCGTGCTGGAGCTGACCGGCGGGATGGGTCGCTCGCTCACCCCGGCCCCCGGCACCGTGCCGGAGGTGGGGAAGCGGATCTGCTACACCACGCTCAGCGACACCTTCATGCCGCCGGGCGCCTTCCCGTCCCGCGAGGAAACGCCATGGACCCACGGGGGCCCGCCGGCGCCGTACGAGGACAGCGCACCGACGACCGAGGACGCCCGCGAGGAGTGGTCGTGATCTACTTCCGCCCGCCGCACCAGCACTCGATGACCAAACGCTCAGATCCGCGGGGGAACTGACATGAGCAAGTTGGGCACCATCCTCGACCAGATCGACTCCGGCACCGTGCTGCTGCCGGAGTTCCAGCGCGGCTACGTGTGGAACCGGGATCAGGTACGCGGCCTGATGCGCTCGCTCTACCTCGGCTTCCCCGTCGGCGGGCTGCTGGTGTGGGAGACGGAAGCCGACCACGGCTCGGTCCGGGGCAGCGACCACGTCGGCGGTGGGGTGAAGCAGCTACTCCTCGACGGGCAGCAGCGGATCACCTCTCTCTACGGGGTGGTCCGCGGCAAGCCGCCGGCGTTCTTCGAGGGTGACCCGGCCGCCTTCACCGGCCTGCGGTTCAACGTCGAGGAAGAGACCTTCGAGTTCTACGCGCCGGCGAAGATGAGGGACGACCCCACCTGGGTCGACGTCACCGAGCTTTTCATCGACGGCATCGAACCGCAGATCGGGAACCTCACGGCGCACCCGGACACCATGCCGCACTTTGCGACGTACATGGGTCGGCTCATCCGGCTGCGGAACATCCTCGAGCGCGAGTTCCACCAGGAGAAGATCACCGGCGCGGACAAGGGCGTCGACGTCGTCGTCGACATCTTCAACCGGGTCAACTCGGGCGGCACGAAGCTCTCCAAGGGCGACCTGGCGCTGGCGAAGATCTGCGCCGACTGGCCCGAGGCCCGCTCGACGATGCGCAAGCACCTGGGCACCTGGTCGACCGCCGGGTTCGAGTTCAACCTCGACTGGCTGCTGCGCAACGTCAACGCGGTAGCGACGGGTCGGGCCCAGTTCGAGTCCCTGGAGGGGGTCGGCTCGGCCGACTTCGCCCAGGCGCTCACCTCGAGCGAGCGCTACCTCAGCGGCTTCCTCGACGTGATCTCCGGGCGGCTCGGCCTGGACCACGACCGAGTGCTGATGGGTCGCTACGCCTTCCCGGTGGTCTCCCGCTTCCTGCACCTCAACGGCGGCACGTTCGCCGACGCCACCCAGCGTGACCGGATGCTCTTCTGGTACATCCACGCCGCGCTGTGGGGACGCTTCGCCGGGTCGACCGAGACGATTCTGACCCAGGACTACGAGACGGTAGCCCGCGGCGGCATCGACGGCCTGATTACCAGCCTGACCCGCTGGCGCGGTGGCAACCTGGTGATCGACGGCCAGGACTTCGAGGGCTTCGGCCGCGGCTCCCGCTTCTACCCCCTGCTCTACCTGCTCACCCGGGTGCTCGGCGCCCGCGACTTCGGCTCCGGCCTGGAACTCAAGAGCGAGATGCTGGGCTACCTCACCTCGCTGCAGGTCCACCACATCTTCCCCAAGGCGCTGCTCTACAAGCACGGCTACGGCCGGTCCGAGGTCAACGCCGTCGCCAACTTCTCCTTCCTGACTCAGCAGACCAACCTCGCGATCGGCAAGCGGCCGCCGGAGGACTACTTCGCCGAGACCGAGCAGAAGCACCCGGGCGCGCTCGAATCCCAGTGGATTCCGACCGACCCGCAGCTCTGGCGGCCCGACCGTTACCTGGACTTCCTCGCCGCCCGCCGGGAGCTGCTGGCCAACGCCGCCAACGGATTCCTCGCCGGCCTCCGGGACGGCACGAAGCCGGCCGCCGAGCCGCTGCGGCCGGTGGTCGTGGTCGCCGAGGAGGAGGTCGACGACGTCCGCGCCGGGCAGGTGAAGGCCCTCGTCGAGGAGCTGCTCACCGCGGGCTGCGCCGAGCCTGCCCTCGACAGTGAGATCGCCGACCCCGCCACCGGTCGGTTGCTGGGCGTGGCGGAGGCGTACTGGCCGGACGGGTTGCAGCCGGGGTTGGGTAACCCGGTCGTGCTGGAGCTGGACGCCAACCCGGAGCTCGCCCGGATGGAGGAGCTCGGCTACGAGGTCTTCACCTCCGTCGACGCCCTGCGCGGTTACGTGGCCCGGCGCAACGAGCAGGCGGCTGGACTCGTTGACGCTGAGCCGCTCGTCGAGGAGCCGGACGCCGACGCCGAGACGACCAACGGTTCAACGGATGCGCCGGTCGTGCCGGCCCAGCCCGGCGGCGATCAGGGGACGGTCGCGGACTTCGAGCGGGCGATGCGCGGGGTGTACGAGACGGCGCGGCGCGAGGCCGGCTACAACGCCACCTACTTCCTTGGCATGATCGCCGCTCACGGTGGGCTCGCCACTGCCAAGAAGCTGCTCGCCAGCCCGGTCGTGTCCGACGGGTTCGCGGCGTTGTGGGAGCGCGGGCGACTCGACCTGACGGTGGAGGCGCTGGTGGCCAAGCCGGAGTACGAGTCGCTCTTCACGCTCGACGAGCTCGACATGGCCCGGCACCGACTGCGGCAGTTCGACTTCGAGATCCCGGCGCGGCGGTGAGCACCGTGACCACCCTGCTATTGCCGGATGCGCCGGCGGACCCGCCGTCGGTTCAGGCCGAGCGCGTCATCACCGACGTGCTGGCCGACCTGCGTTCTGGGCTGCACCGCGGCGTCGTCGTCGACTCGCCGCCCGGGGCCGGCAAGTCGACCCTCGTCGTCCGCGCCGCCGCCGAACTGGCCCGCGCCGGCGAGCCGCTGATCGTGATCGCGCAGACCAACGAGCAGGTCGACGACCTGATCGACCGACTGGCGCAGAAGGCGCCCGAGCTGCACATCGGGCGTCTCTCGGCGACCGACTACGCGGCGACCGAGCGGATCAAGCAGTACGCCACGGTCCGGGTCGCCGCCAAGGTCGCCGACCTCGGTGGTCCGTCCGTCATCATCGGTACGGCCGCCAAGTGGGCGATGGTGTCCGAGGGCTGCTGGCAGTGGGCCATCGTCGACGAGGCGTATCAGATGCGGTCGGACGCCCTGCTGCGCGTGGCCGGCCGGTTCGAGCGGGCGCTGTTCGTCGGTGATCCCGGTCAGCTCGACCCGTTCTCCACCGTTGACACCGAGCGGTGGACCGGGCTGACCTGGGACCCGATGCAGTCCGCGGTGGCGGCACTGCTGCGGCACAACCCCGACCTGCCGGTGCACCGCCTGCCGGTGTCGTGGCGACTGCCTCCCTCGGCAGCGCCGGTGGTGGCCCAGGCGTTCTACCCCTTCACCGGGTTCCAGGCCGGCACGACCGCTGGCGAGCGGTCGCTGTCGTTCACCACCGCCGGGTTCGGGCATGGGCCGGTCGACGCGGCCGTGGAGACGGCGGCGGCGACCGGATGGGCGCTGTATGAGCTGCCGGCCCGGCACACGCTGCGGACCGACGCGGAGGCGGCTGCGGCATGCGCGGCCCTGGCCCGCCGGGTGTTGGAGCGGGGAGCGGTTGCGGTCTCGGAACGCGAGCCGGGTGGCGCGCAGGTCACCGCGGACCGGATCGCCATTGGGGCCGCGCACCGCGACCAGGTGGCGGCGATCCGCGCGCAGCTCGGCGAGGCCGGAGCGGGCATCACCGTGGATACCGCTAACCGGCTGCAGGGCCGGGAGTACGACGTGACGATCGTGCTGCACCCGCTGTCGGGGCGGCGGGACGCGACCGCGTTCCACCTAGAGTCGGGACGGCTCTGCGTGCTGACGTCCCGACACCGGCAGGCCTGCATCGTGGTGGCGCGGGCGGGGATCGCCGAGCTGCTCGACGCCCACCCGAGCACCGAGCCGGTGCACCTCAACGTGCCGGTCAAATTCCCCGACGGCTGGGAGGCCAACCAGTCAGTCCTGGCTCATTTGCTGGCCCACGGAGTGAGGAGCTGACGGTGGCGAGCCGTTGCGAAAGACCGTGGGCGGGGGGACCGCCCAATCTAGCCGTGACCGCAGCTACACGGTTGCATGCCTCACACTGCTCGTCATCTATAGGTGCACGCCGGAGGGAACGCGCATGACGGGGACGATCGAAAACCCAATCCTGAACTCCCCGTATGAGCAGCCGGACCGCTACTACGAGATTGGTCCGCAGGGCCCGACGGGGGAGATCAAGGACGGACGCCGGCCGAGCGAATCGTTCATTCCGATCGCAATCACCAGGAAGGGCAAGAAGGGGCAGGATCAGTTTCAGCAGGGCGCGTTCGACTTCGACGCCACCGGTGAGCGGCGGGAGAAGAACACTCTCATCAACGAGATCCGCCGGGATGTGGCGAAGTGGCGTCGCGGCGGCGAGTACGCGGGCGTAACTCCGATCACCCGGAAACTGCTTCAGCACTGGGCGGATCCGCAGCGGGAGAACCGCGTCATCTTCGCTCAGCGCGAGGCAGCCGAGACGGCCATCTTCCTGACGGAGGTGGCGGGTCGCACCCACGGCTATGCCGACTGGCGGCAGCGACTCGAGCCGCAGAATAAGGCGCACAATGACGGCCTTCCCAGGGCTGCCCTAAAGATGGCAACAGGCTCAGGTAAGACCGTGGTGATGGCGATGCTCATCGCTTGGCAGACCCTCAACAAGGTCCAGTCGCCGCGCGACGCGAGGTTCACCAACCGGTTCCTCATCGTCGCCCCCGGCATCACGATCCGCGACCGTCTCCGGGTCCTGCTGCCGGAGGACCCGGAGAACTACTACGACCTGCGTGACCTGATCCCGACTGACCTCAAAGGCAGCCTTGAGCACGCCCGCATCGTGATCACGAACTACCACGCCTTCCAGCTCAAGGACGCGAAGGAGATCAGGGGCGTCGCAAAGAACACCCGGCTTCTCCTCAAGGGCGACCGAAAGGAGGACGCTTTTAGGGAGACCCCGCAAGCGATGGTCAGCCGGGTGCTCCGTGACCTGGGCACCGACAAGCAGCAGATCGTCGTTTTCAACGACGAGGCGCACCACTGCTACCAGGATCGCCCGATCCCAGCCGGCGAGAAGCTCGACGCCGAGGAGAGGGAGGCCAACGAGGAGGCCCGGGTCTGGTTCAAGGGCCTGCAGGCGATAGCGAAGCACGTCGGGCTCAAGCAGGTCTTCGACCTCTCGGCGACGCCGTTTTACCTGAAGGGTTCGGGATACAACGAGGGCTACATCTTCCCGTGGACGGTCAGCGACTTCTCGCTGATGGACGCGATCGAGTCCGGCATCGTGAAGGTGCCCCGCACGCCGGTCAACGATGACGCCGATCACGAGCTGGTCACGTACCTGCGCCTTTGGGACTTCGTCGGTGACAAGCTGCCGAAGCGCGCAGCGAAGGGCAAGGTTGACGACTGGCTGCCGCCGCCGGAGCTCGAAGGTGCCTTGCGCAGCCTGCACCGTAGTTACGAGAAGGCATTCGCGCATTGGGAGTCCGAGCTCAAGCAGTACGGCGAGACGCCGCCGGTCTTCATCGTGGTTTGCCCCAACACGGTCGTCAGCAAGCTGGTCTACGACTGGATCGCGGGCGAACAGGTCGCTGAGGACGGCGAGGTCATCGCCCACAAGCCCGGCAACCTGACACTCCTCAGCAATGTCGTCGATGGCCAGCCGCTGCCGCGGCCGCGCACCATTCTCATCGACTCCGCCCAGCTCGAGTCGGGGGAGGGGATCAAGGCTGACTTCAAACAGGCCGCCGGAGCGGAAATCGCGGCGTTCAAGGCGGAGTACCGCCGCCGCAACCCGGGCGCCGACGTCGAGAAGATTACCGACGACGAGCTGCTGCGCGAAGTGATGAACACCGTCGGCAAGAAGGACAAGCTCGGCGAGCAGGTCCGCTGTGTCGTCAGCGTCTCGATGCTCACCGAGGGCTGGGACGCCAACACCGTTACCCATATCCTCGGTGTCCGTGCTTTCCGGAGCCAGCTGCTCTGTGAGCAGGTCGTCGGACGAGGCCTGCGACGGCGCTCATACGCCGTCAACGACGATGGCCACTTCGAGGCTGAGTACGCCAACGTCTACGGCATCCCCTTCCAGTTCATCTCCTCCGACAAACCGATCAAGGACCCGCTGCCGCCCAAGCCGGTTCAGCAGGTGGCAGCCCTCGAGGGCCGCGAGCACCTGCGGATCACTTTCCCCAAGTTGACCGGCTATCGGGTCGAGCTGCCAGACGAGGAGATCTGGCTCGACCTCGATGCCGCAACTGTCTTCGAGATTGGCCCGAACACGGTCCCGCGCTGGGTCGAGATGCAGGGTGTCGTTGGCTCGGGAGAGCGCGAACGTGGCGAGGACCGGGGCTACCGCCCGAAGGAGGTCGCGTTCGCGCTCGCGAAGCGCGTCCTCGACACCAACTTCAACACCGTCGACGACAAGCGGCCCTGGCTGTTCCCGCGACTCGTCGGCATGTGCAAGGACTGGATCGAGCAGCGGGTCTTCCTGGCCGACGGGTACGACCTCGGTTACCTCATGACGATCACAGAGGCCCAGGCCGAAGCAGCCGAGCGAGTCTGGGACGCCATCACCCGCCTGGCCGACCGGCGGGGCCGACTCCGACCGATGCTCAACCGCTTCGACCCGCAAGGCTCGACGGGCGACGTCGACTTTCCTACCCGCAAAGCCACCGTGCCCACGGAGAAGTCCGAGGTCTCCCACGTGACCCTCGACGGCAAGGACGGCAACACCTGGGAGCAGCTGCTAGCCGCCGAACTCGAGCTCAACCCGAACGTTGCCGCGTACGTCAAAAACGACCACCTCGGCTTTACGATCCCGTACGTCCACAAGGGCCGTACTCATTCCTACATCCCTGACTTCCTCGTCCGCCTCAAGCGCTCCGGGGATGAGGAGTTCGACCGCACCCTCATCGTGGAGGTGTCCGGTAGCCAGAAGAGCCCCGGCCCTACGCAGGCGAAAGCCACCACGGCCAGGGACTCCTGGTGTGCCTCGGTGAATAACCACGGCGGCTTCGGCCGCTGGGGCTACGTCGAGATGTCGAACCCGCTGACGTTCAAGACCCGGCTCGCCGAGTCGATCCAGCTTCTGTGCGACGACGCGCCGATCATCGGCGACCCGGACTTGCTCGATTTCCAGACTGAAAACTTGAGGAGCGCTCGTGGCGCGTAGCACGCAGCAAGGCCGGACCCCGGTCGACGCCATCAAGCACGGCGACAAGCGGACCAACATCCCCACCGCAGATGCTCATGAGTTCGTCGACCCGAGCATCGAAGAGGCTCGGAAGGTTCGCTACGCCCGCGACGAAAGCCTCGACCCCCAGCTTGTCTGGCGGGGCAAGTACCCCTCGGCCGATGAGGCCGAGTCGGTCGACAACGACCTCGTGACGGACGCACCGCCGATCTACATTCAGGAGAAGATCGACCCGCGGGTGCTGATCGAGAACCTTCGCCGCACAGCGGGGCGGCCCGAGGACGAGCCCGAACTCACCCTCTTCGACACCTTCGACGGCCTCGATGAGCTCGACCAGGTCGACTTCTACAAGCACAACGCCAATTGGTCGAACCGGATGATCCTCGGTGACTCGCTCCAGGTGATGGCCTCCCTTGCCGAGCGCGAACGGCTGCGCGGCAAGGTGCAGATGGTCTACATCGACCCGCCCTACGGCATCAAGTTCGGCTCCAACTGGCAGGTCTCAGCTCGGAACCGGACCGTGCGCGACGGCAAACTCGAGGATGCCGCACGCGAAGCCGAGCAAATCAAGGCCTTCCGTGACACCTGGGAACGCGGGATTCACTCGTACCTGTCTTACTTGCGCGACCGGTTGCTCGTAGCGCGGGAGATGCTCACCAAGTCCGGCTCCTGTTTCGTTCAGATCGGGGACGAAAACGTTCATCTCGTGCGGTCTCTGATGGACGAGGTCTTCGGGAGTGAGAACTTCGTGAGCCAAGTCAGCTTTAAGACCACCAGCGGTGCGGGATCTCCAAGTGGTGGCACCGACACGCTTGCAGGCGTAACAGATCACATTGTGTGGTTTGCCAGAGACAGAGCGAGCATCAAGTACCGGCAGCTCTATTTCGCCAAGTCCGTCGACGGAGCGGGCGGCGGCCAGTACCGATACGTCGAGCGCGAAGACGGGCGACGAGAGCCTCACAAGGGAGAGGTGGCGGGTGAGCGAGACAGGATCTTTCGTTACGACCAACTCACGTCTCAGAGTGGCGTAGACAAGACAAGATACCCAGTCACGATCGGCGGAAAAACATTCGTTCCGTCCAAGGGTGTTTGGAAGACTGGTGAATCGGGCATGCAACGCCTTCTCGCGGCCAATCGCGTTGCACCGATCGGAAATACGCTCACGTACGTGCGATATCTGGACGATTTTGCTGTCTTCCCGATCAACAACCTTTGGGACGACACCGTCACGTCCGGCTTCGCGGATCCGAAGGTGTACGTGGTGCAGACGAATGCCCGCGTTATCGAACGCTGCATGTTGATGTGCACCGATCCGGGTGATCTAGTTGTCGACCCGACCTGCGGCTCGGGGACGACGGCTTACGTGGCTGAGCTATGGGGTCGGCGGTGGATCACGATCGACACCTCGCGCGTGGCGTTGGCCCTCGCCCGCCAGCGCCTGATGGGCGCCCGCTACCCGTGGTACCTGCTTGCCGACACTCCTGAAGGTCACAGGAAGGAGCAGTCGCTGACCGCGCTCGGGCTACCGCGGCAGCAGTTCAATGGCGATATCCGACAAGGGTTCGTATATGAGCGAGTGCAGCATGTAACGCTCAAGTCCATCGCGAACAACCCCGACATCAAGGGGGGCATGTCACGACCCGAGATCGACGCCGCCATCAAGCGGCATGCCGACTTCGAGCTGCTCTACGACAAGCCGTTCGAGGACACGAAGAAGGTCCGTGTCGCCGGCCCGTTCACGGTCGAGTCCCTGAGCCCGCACCGCTCGCTCGCCTTCAGCGGCGGTCCAGACGGAGCGGCCGCCGAGTCCGGGACCGAGACCGAGGCCGCCAAGGACGCGGACGCGCCGAACTTCGAGCAGTCAATCCTGGAGAACCTGGCGAAGGCCGGCATCCAGAACGGTCGACGCAAGGAGCGGATCACCTTCGCGTCGTTCGAGACCTACGCAGGTGAGTACCTCCAGGCGATCGGCGAGCGAACGGGCGAGTCGGACGGTGACGGGCCGACGCGCGTGGCGATCGCGGTCGGACCGCAGTACGGCACGGTTAGCGCGTCGTACGTCAAGAAGGCTGCTCGCGAGGCCATCAACGCTGAGGATGTTGACCTGCTCTGCATCCTCGGCTTCGCCTTCGACGCCCAGGTCACCGGGGTGACCGAGGACGATGGCGTCACGGTCGAGGCCTCCGACGAGGGCTTCGCCAAGGTCGCCGGCGCCCGAAAGCTCGGCCGCATCCCGGTCCTCATGGTCCGGATGAACGCTGACCTTCTAATGGGGGAGGAGCTCAAGAAGACCGGAGCGGGCAACCTGTTCACGGTCTTCGGCGAGCCCGACATCGACATCGATGAGACTACCGACGGCTTGGTCGTGAACCTCAACGGTGTGGACGTCTATGACCCCACAACCGGCGAGGTCCGCAGCAACGACACCAGTCGGGTCGCACTGTGGATGATTGACACCGACTACAACGAGGAGTCGTTCTTCGTCCGCCACTGCTACTTCACAGGCGACAACGACCCGTACAAGCGACTCAAGACGGCGCTCAAGGCTGACATCGACCCCGGCGCGTGGGGCTCGCTCTACCAGACTGTGTCGCGGCCGTTCCCTAAACCGGAGACCGGCAAGATCGCGGTCAAGGTCATCAACGACTATGGCGACGAGGTCATGAAGGTCTTCGAGGTCTGACGGTTCTCGCGGTGGGAGAAGGAAGCCCGGCGCCGCCCTCCAACAGGCAGAGCTTCCCGACGTCAATCGCGCGTTCCCCAAGCTGGCCCAGAGCCCGGGAGGTTGAGGCCCCTGGGGCCATCCGCGCCAGAGAGAGCGGTGCAGTGCACAGAACTCTGTTTGCTATCGACTGACCCGAGGCAGGCATCGAGCGGGCCAAGGTGAGCAAAGGCAAGCGGGTTGCCCGAGGCGCCAGGTCGGGCACCCGGGCGGTTATCCAAGGTGGTTCCCCTAGGCTGGGAAGGCGCGCATGACGTCCTACACAGAGGCACAGAAGGAAGCAATCGTTTGCCTCGATGAGCCCCTGCAGATCATCGCTTGTGCCGGCTCGGGTAAGACGCAGGTCATCTCGCAGCGGATCGCTGCCATCCTGGCCCAACCGGGCGTGGCGCCTCGGAACCTGATCGCCTTCACGTTCACCGAAAAGGCGGCCGCTGAGCTGAAGGAACGCATCCTCTCGATCCTGAAGAAGGAGGGCCTCGACACACTCGGCCTTGCCGAGATGTACGTCGGCACGATGCACGGGTATGCGCTGGACCTTCTTCAGCGGCTGGTCCCCGAGACCTTCAAGTTCTCGGTGCTCACTGAGATCACATCTCGGATGTTCGTCGATCGCAACAGCCGCAAGTCGGGCCTGACCATCTGCCCAACGCTCAGCAGCGGCACGCCGCACCTGCGGCGGTTCCTGCACTCGCGCCTCTTCCTGCAGGCCACGAGTGTTCTGCGGGAAGACACCGTCGACTGGGACCTTGTCCCAGGCGGCGTGGTGGCATCCTTCGAGGACTACATGAAACTCCTCTACGCGCATGCCTACTTCGACTTCACCGAGATGATCCACCTGGCGGTCCAGTTCCTCGAGGGCGATGTCGACGAGGATGAGAGCGCCGGCGTGGTCCAGCAGCACATTCGGGACGACATCCGATACGTCGTGGTCGACGAGTACCAGGACGTGAACCCGCTGCAGGAACGGCTGGTCCGCGGCCTGACCCAGTTCGGCGCCAACCTTTGCGTGGTGGGTGACGACGACCAGACGATCTACCAGTGGCGGGGTAGTGAAGTCTCCAACATCGTCACCTTCAAGGACCGGTACGAAGGCGTCCGCCAGGTCACGCTGGCCGAGAACTTCCGGTCTAGCGAAGGCGTCGTGGAGGTCGGCCGGTCCGTCGCCGAGCGCATCCCCGACGCGCACCGGCTACCCAAGGCAATGGTCCGTGCCGGGCATCAACGGTGGCAGCGAGGCGACATGATCGCGCGCGAGTTCGCAGACGAGAACGACGAGGCTGCGTGGATCTGCGACCGCATCGAGGCCATGAGAGGTCTCGCTTTCCAGGACACGGCCGACGCGGAAGCACGAGGGCTCTCGTGGTCGGACTTCGCGGTCCTCTATCGGTCGGTGGCGAATGACGCTGGTCCTCTCGTGGAGGAGATGCGCCGGCGCGAGATCCCGTACGTGGTGAAGGGCCTGAACCGGCTCTTCGACAGCCCCGAGATTCAGGCAGTCGTCGGCGTGTTCCGCTACATGGCCGGGCTGATGGATGCGTCGGACCTGCGCGACCTCTGGGCGGACGCGAAGCTTCTCCCGTCAACGGGAGACTGGGATGGCGCGATGGCGGTGCTGGACGAAGGGCGCGACTTCGACCGCGGCAAGCGATGGGGCGTGTACAACATCCAGCGCCTCTACCTTGAGTTCATGGAGGCCCTCGGTCTGCGGGAGGAGACTCTTCCAGGGCAGCCGGTTCGACGTGAACTGGTCTTTTACCAGCTGGGCAAGTTCAGTCAGGCGATCTCGGATTTCGAGCAGATCTACTTCAACACCGCGCCCAAGCAGAAGTACGAGACGTTCGCCGCTTGGCTCGAGCATCAGGCGCCTGGCTACTACGCGGAGTCGGACGCAGACGTGGGCTACGCGATGCCCGACGCGGTCACACTAACCACGGTCCACCAAGCAAAAGGCATGCAGTGGCCGGCAGTCTTCCTGCCTTGTCTTCGCGCGAACCGCTTCCCGGCCAAACGACAAGGCGGACTTGGCCTGTTCCACATCATCCCCCAAACTGCGGTGGCCGACGCTGATCGCTACAGGGGAACGTTGGACGACGAAACTCGCCTGTTCTACGTCGCGGTCACCCGCGCACAGAAGTACCTGTTCGTCTCGTTTTCCCCGGGTAGGAGTCAACTCTACCGCAGGCGATCGGCCTTCTTCGATCACTGCGCAGCCCAGCAGTGGTTCTCGACGCGCGACAGCGGTGTCGCAACGGATACGGCCCGTCTCGAGCCTCGCGCCCGTCACGAAACTCCGAACGTCACGCTGTCATTCTCAGAGCTGAAGTACCTGTTCGAGTGTCCGTACCAGTTCAAGTTGCGATTCCTGTATGGCTTCAACCCGCCACTTCACGAGGCGTTGGGCTACGGCAAGGGGCTGCACGACGCACTCGCCGAGGTGCACAAGCGGGCAATTACAGGTGACCTGGTCGGGCAGGAGGCTGCTGGAGATCTCGTCACCCGTCACTTGCACACCCCCTACGCTTACCCAGAGTTGAAGGCGACGCTTCATCGGGCGGCTGTGAAGGCGGTCGAGCGCTACCTCAAGGATCACGAGTCTGATCTCGAGCGGACGGTCCACAGTGAGAAGCAGATCCAAGTCCACGTTGCCCCCGGGATCACCGTCGACGGGCGCATCGACCTTGTTCGACGGCTTGACACGGACGAGCTAGCGATCGTCGACTTCAAGTCGACTGCGCGAGCCCAAGACGAAGATGTCACGCGTGATCAGCTGCATGTGTACGCAGTGGGATACGAGGAACTAACCGGAAACCGGGCTGATCTCATCGAGGTCCTAAACCTCGACGAGGAAGGAAAGACGATCCGAGAGGAGGTGGAGGACCCGCTCCTGGTGCGTGTGCGAGCCAGAATCAAGGAGGCCGGAGACTCGCTGCGAGACAACCATCTGCCTCGGTTGCCGGTGTGGAGCGAACATTGCGGGAAATGTGACCTGGCTGAGCTTTGCCGCGATGTTCCAGTACATGCCAAGAGAGACCGTCGGGCTGCAACTGGTCGTTGACAGGCGTTGCCTCCGTCGGGGCGTCGCTGTCTCCCAGCATGCTCTGACCGGTGCGCCGATTACGGCGGACTGCATCGCTATCAGAGCGGTTCACCGCGACCAGGTTGCGGCCACCCACGTGCAGCGCGCCCGGTGCGGGCATTACGGCCGGTACCGGAATTGCCTTCAGGGGCGGGATTGCGACGTGACGATCGTGCTGCATCCGTTGTCGTGGAGGCTGCAGCCCGCCCCATCATCCGAAACGGTCCCGCTGGTGAGTGGCAATGGTGGTTCAGCGCTTTAATCGGCAGCACGAAGGTGGCTGTCCGCGTGAAGCAAATGCACAACTTCACCCGCAAGGTCAGGACGCCTCGGCGAGGATCGAGCGGTTCAGCCCGAGCTCTTGGGGCAAGCGGGTCCGGACGTCGCCGTTGGCAGGAGGCCGCGGACATGTCGGCAGGGGCTACACGGGCACTTGGAGTTGGTCCGCGACCATCCGCCAGTCCAGCTCGGCGGGCAGTGGCGACACGATGACATTCGCCCCCTGAAGTAACCGCAGGTGCCGGTCGTAGCTCGGGTGGGCGGCAAGCTGTGCCTTGACGTTCGGGAACGCGTACACCGGGATGTCAGCACCGAGCGCCTCGTTGAGGATGCCGAGCGCGAGGGTGTCGTTGATTCCCTGGGCCCACTTGTTGATGACGTTGAACGTGGCCGGTACGACGGCAACGGCGGTCGCCGGAGGGTGGGGTTCCGGGTCACCGGGCATCCGCCACTCGACCCGGACCGGATACCTGGTCTGCCGCGCGAGTGCTTTCCTGTCGATCCAGGCGGCAGCGGTCGGCGTAGCGGTGAGGCAGACAGTCCAGCCGTCATTCTGTAGCAACTCGATCAGCTCGGCGATGCGCAGCGCGGGTGGAGCGGCGCAGGCGACCAGAGACAGCACGCCCCGCTGTTTCATGCGAGCAGTCCGGCCCGTTCAGCCAGCGGCCGCAGCCCCGGTGTCGCCGCTCGTCGCTCCTTCGCCAGCAGGTCGAGCAGGAGGGTGCGGGCCTGGACGTTGGCGTGGACCACCTCTGCGGCTATCCGCTCGGCCTCGAGCAGGTGCAGCACCGAGGCAGACCTATCGCCGGACGACATCATCGCCGCTGCGGCCAGGTCGACGTGCACCTGTGCCCTTCGCCCAACCAGCACCGACGGCAGACGCGAGGTGTCGAGCCGCGCTCCGATTTCCAGCGCCCGGTCCGCGTTGCCGGCCCGAACCGCGGCGGAGACTTCATGGATGACGACGTTTGTCGGGCCGAAACCAGTCCACAACCGGTTGCGGTCAGAGCCCAGCGTCGTTGCCAGTCTTCCGGCCTGTGCCAGGAGCTGACCGGCTTCCTTTGAGTTGCCCTGCCCGGCAGTCATCACGGCAGCCAGTAGCAGCAATGCCCCCTGAGCGGAAAGCAGGCCGGGATCCCTCGCTGAGGCAGCGGAGGTCAATCGTTCGATGCTGGTCCGCACGACCTGCTCGCCTTCGGTCGCCCTCCCAGGCAGCCGCATGAGACCGCATGCAGCCTGGTACGCCGCAACGGCCGCCACCGCCTGGTCGTCGGCGAGTCGCGCGGCGGTGGAAGCCCGGTCGGCGGTCAGTAGGGCGGTGCCGCCGTCACCCACCTTGGCCGCCAGCTTTGACGCCGCGATGTAGGCGGCGGCGAGTAGCCGGAAGGCCCTGCTGCGAAGTATCCCGGTGGACCTGCTGGATACATCCGTCGCCTGGCCGAGCACGTCCGGCAGCAAGCGGGCGACGGATGTGTAGCTCGCCCGTTGGTAGAGGTTGTGCATTCGGCCTACGCTCCGCCGCACCTCGACGAGCGACTGAGCTGGCGCGGCGGGCGGCGTCAGGTAGCCGGTGAGGAACGCCCGAAGGTCGTTCAGCAGCTCCGGCCGGGCGGCGCCGGAAACGGGATTACGAGTCTCATCTCCCATGGCCTGCCCTCGATGCGCTGCCACCGACACGTCGACGAGCATGTCGTCGAGATGTTCGAGCGTAACTCCTAACGCGGAGGCGATCCGGGTTCGATGCCAGGGCTGAGGATCCGTCTCGGCGTTCTCCCAGCGCACCACGGTCGACCGCTCCACGCCCAGAATCTCGGCCAGGCGCTCCTGGCTGTACCCGAGGGCCTTGCGCCGCTGGCAGAGCAGGTGTCGCTTCAAGGCCACGACCCAATCTCCCTCCGTCTGCCGCCACTGTAGTAACAGTTCGTCGATCAGGCGGGTACGGAGACGCCTCATTTCTGCGTCACCGAGGCCCCTGAGACGCTGTAGTTCCTGGTCAGCTTCTTGCCGAAGCTTGGGGCATGGCCCGGGGCGGGTGCTGGGCTCCGGTATCCCGTCGTACCCCGAACGGCGAGCCGCCGTCCCCGCCCGCCTCGGCGCCGAACCCGACAACCAGGAAGAATCATGGATTCCATCGACGAGATCCTCGGTGAACTACCTCTACCGCCCTACGTCACCGCCGAAGACATCACCTTCGCAGTCAAGGCGATCACCGTGCACGCCTCCGAGCAGTGGCCCGGGGGCCCGCGCTGCCGCAACGACCGGGCCCCCCACCCCTGCCGGCTGCACCGCTGGGGCCGCCGGGTCCTCGACCAACGCGGCCTCACCGACCGGCAGATCCGCGCGCTGATCGCCGAGCAGAATGCGCCGCAGCCATGATCTACGTGACCGGGGACCGCCTGCACCCGCACCACGCCCGCGTCGCCTCCTTCGACACCCGCTGGCGCGGCCTGGATCCCGCTCAGGTGCACGACTACCTCAACCGGATAGCAGACGAGCTCGAACGACTGCACCGCGAGCTGACCACCGCGAACACCGAGGCCGAACGCATCCGCCAGGCGCTGCGGCAGTGGCAGTCTCGGCACACCGGCTGCCGCCACGCAGATCCAGGTTCACCGAACAGCCGGTGGCAGCGATGACCGCACCCCGCTGGATCATCCACCTTCCCACCACCTTGACCAGCCTCGACGGGGCCATCGCCCTCGCCGCAGCCCTACGCGACTCGCTCGGCCACGTCACCGCCATCGACTTCGGCGAGTCCACCCTGAGCGAGGAGGATCAGCAGTTCCTGCGTACCCGAATCTGGTGCGACGCCAAGCTCCACGGGGCCGGCCGATGCCGACGCCGCGACGACCACGACGGCTCGTGCGGGGCCAGGGATGAGGGCCCACGCCGGTAGCCTCCCGGCCATGCCAGACGCCGCGCACGACGATCTGCTGGCCGGCTTCACGGCTCCCCAGCCGTCCGTACACCATGGAGGCCGTCGCCGACGCGCCCCGCCGCCCCCGGCGTCCACGTGGTCCTCGACGGCGGTGTGGTCATCTACGTCGGTCGGACCAGGCGGGGTCTGCAGGATCGCCTCCGGCGGCACCTGACCGGCAACCGCGGCTCATCGGTGCTGCACGACCAGGTCGGACAGCTCCTCGACACCCCGGGCAACGCGGCGTCGGCCGCCGACATCGCCGACTGGCTGGGCCGGTGCGAGGGCAGCTCGGTTAGGGCCTCGGCCGCGGTGCGGCGGACTGCCGGGTCGGGATGGGCGAGCATTCGAGTAGGTGCGCAGGTGCACCAGTGCTCAGCCGGGTAGTCGTAGAACCTCAGCAGCACATCCAGGTCGTCGGTGACCTTCGCGACGGCCGCGTCGATTGTCAGCCCCTCACGACGTAGCTGTCGAGCACGTCCTAGAACCTTGGCTCGTAGCCCCCATCAACGTGGTTCACGTTCCACAATCCGGAGGTCCGGATCTTTTCACTTCTCGCCCAGTGCCCCAGCCAACCTCGTGACGGCGGGTCGGTGCCGCCAGCCCGAATAGAGAGGAGCGCAATAGCGTTCGCCTCGAGGTACCCGCGGTCGCTGCTGCCATCGGAGCGCGTCGGCACCTCCACCCAAAGCACAGGCATACCGCCTATGTGACTGCTCACCGCCCGCTCGACTTCGGCCTCGACTACGAGGCTCCCATCTGATGGCTTTGGCGCCAGCCAGGCGGCAAGGGCCTCAGGCGGATAGGACTGCGAGGCAAGCAGTGCGGCACCGACATGGAGGCGGAACACCGACCCGCGGTGGTTTCCCGGCGGCGAGGTCGCCGGCAGGTCTCCGGTCGACCGCGGCAAGCAAGGCATGAAACGCTCGTTGATGGTCGAGGCCCGGGGTATCCCGCTGGGACGCGTCCTGGCCGGCGCCAACCGCCACGATTCCCCGCTGATGGAAACCACCCTCGACCGGCTCGAAGACCTCGGTCAGCTGCCCGACGACATCACTGTGCACCTGGACGCCGGCTATGACTCCGCCGCGACCCGCGACCTACTCGCCGAACGTGGCCTGACTGGCCAGATCGCCCGCAAAGGCGTCAAGGCCCCCGTCCAGGCCACCCAGCGGTGGCACGTCGAGCGCACGAACGCCTGGCACAACGCCTTCAACCGGCTCCAACGCTGCTACGAACGCAAGGAAGACGTGATCCACGCGTACTTCGACCTCGCCGACACGATCATCACCATCCGTAGCCTCATCCGCCAGGCCTGGACCCTCTACCGCTGGGACACCCGCACCACCCGCCGACCATGAACCCGCCAAATTGCGCGACCTCTAAGCGTCGGAGGACGCTGTGAGCCTGTCAGGTCGGGTAGAGGGCCCGGAGGTATGAGGGCATACCTCGGGCCCTTGGGCCGACGCCCCGACTAATCCTCCGGGAGGCCCTCGGGGAAGTTGATCCGCTCCCACTCGGCCTCGGTCTGCACCGTGACGCCTCGGAACTCCAGCGGCTCACCAGCGGAGGCGAAAGCGTCCAGCACGGCCGGGAGAGCAACGCTGACGGCCTCGGCTACTACGGCAGTCTCGGCGTACACGGTGACCGTCACGCGGGGCCGGGTTTGGCTTGCAATCATGCCCGGAGATAGGTCGGCTTCGGCCAACCGACCCCCGGCCCCGTCACCTTTCACCAGATCAAGCGGCTTACCGCTGACCGCGTCGGCGTCGATGGCGACCCAATACCCCATGCGATCCCTTCCGTTTACACGCTCTGCCACCCCTAAGAAAGGGGGAAGGGGCCCTTGAGGGCCCCTGCTGAGCGGAATGGTAATGCCATGCCATTAGTGGAGCAAAGGGAGGGGACAACGAAGCCCTCCGGGATCAACCGGAGGGTCCGTCCAGCCATCGGGGGTCAGCGGATGACTACCCGCTTCGCGCGGTACGCCATCCAAATCCAAACCGGGGCCCACAGGCCCCCGCTGCACAGGGTCAGACTCCCGTGGAGAAGGTGACCCGAGAAGCCTAGTCCTCGGCCGACGACAGCCAGGCCGCCGGAGGCGGAGGCGACGGCGGAAGTGTTCACAACGATCTGAGGGGCCTGCTGCCCGAACGGCTGCCCATAGGGCTGCTGAGGCGCCCCGTACGGCTGATTCGGCTGCTGTCCATAGGGCTGCTGAGGCGGGTACGGGTACGACTGTCCGTAGGGCTGCTGCTGGGGCGGGTAGGGCTGCTGTCCGTAGGGCTGCTGAGGCGGGTACGGGTACGGCTGTCCGGTCACGGGCGGCTGTCCGTAGGGCTGCTGCACCGGATCGAGTTGCTGTGTCGGGTAGGGCGGTCCGGTTACGGGCTGAGTCGGGTTTTCGGGGTTGGGCTGGTTCTGTTGTGGCACAACAGGATTCGGGTCGAATCCCGAGGGCTGCGGCTGGCTCTGCTCGGTCACTTTGGTGGTCGTTCCCTTCGTGGTCCCCCCGGTTGCTACGGCGGGAGCGTAGCTAACGATCTGCATACCCGAACGGGGGAGGGCGGGTCAGAACTTTGGTGGCTAGCGCAGCCGGACCCATGCCCTTAGGCGCATTTTTGCGCCTGCAAAATCCGCCGGTTTTGTGGGAATTCCCTCTGTTCTTAGCGATTACTTCTTACTCGTATTCCGGCGGCCATCCGTTTGCCGCGGATCCTGCACGAGCGCGGGGTGTCCTGGCAGGCCACCAAGACCTGGAAGGCCAGCACGGACCCCGACTTCACGTCGAAGATGCGCCGGATCCTGGACCTCTACGACCACCCGCCCGCGGACGGCCGGGTGATCTGCGTCGGGGAGTTCGCCACCCCTGAACCTGCAACCCCGCCCCGGCCGCGCATGGCGATCCCAGGGACAGCCGGCGCGACTGAGGGCCACCTAACACCCGCGACCAGGGCGTCTGACAATATGCGATGAAGGGGGTCAGGGGATCTTCGATGATCGCTGGAAACTGACTCCGGCAGCGGGAAATGCGTCCCGCAGGGCAGAGAGGGTTGGCTCGGTGTTGCGTCCCCACATCTTGCGCACCACCCAGGTCATGCCGTCCTCGACCATCGCCTGACCGGTGAACCACCGGCTGACCTCCACCCCGGGGTACTGCTCAGCTAACGCGGCCTGGACCTCCTCGTCACTGTGATGCTCTCCCTCGAGAGGCCGGAAGCGCCCTGGAGTGAGGACCTTCCCGATGGCCGCGGCAGTCACCCCGCGATCTACCAACTTCTCGATCATCAGCCGCACCGTACGGCGCTTGTTCTCGTCCGGCAGTACCTGACCGTCGACAATGATGTGGTAGCGCGTCCAGTCCCGGCCGTCGGTGCTGCGCCGCTCCTGTTCGGTGACCTTCCGGCCCACCCGGATCTGATAATCGGCGGCCTCGGGGAGCGGGATGACCTGCTGAATGTCCAGCAGGACCCGCTCGTCGATCTCGTAGGGAATCAGCCGGACACAGCGCACGTCCATGCCCTCGAAGCGGTTCAGCCACAGCACCGCGGTAGTGAGTTCCCGGCCGAAATCCGCCGAGACGAGCAGGATCCGCACGTCGGAGGAGATGATCGGCGCGTCGTCGCTGTCGCTCAGGTCCAGCCAGCTGATGAGCTCGGTCCGCGCGTCGACATCCGCATCCGGTCGCACCTTCGACAGGTGCACCTCAAAGGCGGCGACAACCTCGTCGAAGCTCATCGCGGACACCATCGCGGCGTACCGCAGAGCTTGCAGCTCCATGTGGCCGCCGTCGTCGGTGCGCTTCAGCTCGATGACCACCAGGTGCCCGGCTTTGTCCACAGCGAGCAGGTCGATGCGACGCCGGGAGTCCTCCCAGTTCCCGAACTCCTCGGCGATGACGAGCAGATCCGGACTGAGCACAGCGATGTCGTCGCGGAGAAGTCGCTGCAGATCGTTGCGCTCGTAGATGCCGAGAGCCGCGAACCGCGCGGTGTCATGCCGGCGTAGCCGGTCCCCATGGATCTCGTACAACGGCATGCGTCCTCCTTGGTGTGGCTAGGAAATGAGGGAGGGCAGGCCGCCAGCGGCGGCGACCGCCTGGCGGAGGCGGAGCTGAGCAGCGATGAACCACTCGACGTAGTCGTCCCACTCGTCGGTGTTCCCGATGTCGCCTTCCCGGTATTCGGCGATGCGGCACCCCTTCCTGCCGGTCAGTGGTTCGAAGGACAGGGGCGCCGGGTAGGCCGGTTCGATCTTCGATTGTGCCGCCGCGAAGCGAGTGTCATTGACGGCCGGATCGGGATGCTGGAAGAAGATTTCGCTGGACAACCCGGCGCGACCGAACGTGCAGGCGTAGGACACCCCGCTCATGCCGCTCGGCAACGAGTACCAGTTCTGCGGGTACCCCTTGGTTGAGGTCGTCCACTGGAGCTGGCGCTGCTGGATAGCCGCCAGAAACATCGTCCAGAACGACTGGTAGGCCTGGTTGCGGCCGCTCGTCGCGGCGTCGTGGGTGCTCGCCCTTACCCTCTTGCCCCAGTCGTTGGGCTGCACGACCAAGCGCATGAGCGGTGCGGGAACGGACTGGCCGATCCGTACGGCGCTGATCTCGATGCCAAAAAAGCGGGTGTTCTCGTCGGTCCTGGTGTTCAACCAGTCCAGGGCCGCGCGATGCTCCTCCCGGAAGCTGGTCGCGATCCACACCACGTTCACCGGGTCGGTCCCGCCCGCGTAGGTGAGCAGTTGGCCCAGGTGGCTGTGGTCCGTTCTCTCCAGCTGGTTCTCGATAATCACCGTCTCGTTGGTCGCCTCGTCGATGCCGATGAGGTCCAGCGAAAAGCCGCCCACCGGGTGCTCGGCGGCCGAGAGCGCCAGCTCCATTCCCAGTACATCACCGAGAACCTCGGCGTTGGCGAGCAGCCACGGCGTGAAGGTGTGCGCCTCGTGCTTCCAGACGTCGCGGACATCGACGTTGTCGAGCTTGCCCAGCATCGGTAGACCTTTTGCCCCGTCGACTGTCGTCATGTCGCAGACCGTATCGGGCTCCAGCGGGCGGGCGCTGCCCCCAGCCGGGGCTGCTGCCGGGCCGGCCGGTCGATCACACTGCCTACCCCGGCCGACGCTGGTCAGACGATTGGACCGATCCTCACGAGCCGGAGCCGGCGGGGCGGTGCCGGGCCCGAAGATTCACTAACATCACGCTTCCTCGGCCACGCGCAAATTGCGAGCCATGCAGCCCTGGGTCGGATGAGGAGCCGGTGAGATGCCTGACGAGCACGGTGGCAAGGGCCAGTTCGAACGGTTGATGGCCGGCCCGTACTACTCCGCGGTGGTGGCTGCGAACCGGGCTTACCTCAAGGTGGCCGTTCCCGACGCGTCCGCCACGGAACGGGAGTACTGGACGCTCTCCTGCTTGCCGAACACGACAACGAACCCGCGTCGCCTCTCGGCGGTCTCCATGAAGAGGATGGAGACCTTCGTCCTGCACGAGCCCACCGGGCCGGCGGAAGACGGGATGGCCGAGGGATTCGTGATCGTCCGGCAGTCGGTCTTGAATCGGTACTGGCCCAAGCGTCGGGCCTTCGAAAAAGCGTTCCCTGGGCTGACCCTCGAGGATTGCGACTACGAGGATCCGGGACCGGACCAGGTTCGGGTCAACGGCCGGCACGACGAGCTGATCGCCGCCCTCGCGGACGAGCGCTTCGCCGCTGCGGTGCGTGACCTTGTTGCGCCACTGCTCACCGTGCGGACGATGCATGGTGCCGGCCACAGTTATTCGTTGGTCGACCACGTGCTGAGCCGGGCCTCTCACCCCGCCGAATGGATCTACCCGGCCAACGAGCGGAGTGCGGCATGGGGGGATGATCCGGGAGTCCTAGAGACCTTCCGTGGCATCCGCGAGGGCGACGTCGCCGAGTGGCAGCTGTCCTCCTGTTTCCACCAGATCAAAGCTGGCGACCGGATATGGGTCTAACGCCACGGCACCCCACCAGCGTCTCGTCGCCGCCGGTGTCGCCTGGTCGAACCCGTGCCAACGTGTCGACGGCGGCAGCGTCTACTGGGCGTTGGAGATCCGGTGGGATCTTCCACTGACCCGCTCTTTGCTGTCGACCGTCGTCTCCGCGTCCGACGTGCTGCAGGTGGGGGTACAGCGGGTGCGGGCAATGCAGCCGGGGGAGTCCGACAACCTGGCGAAGATCCTGACCGGCCGCCGAGCCCCCGAGCCGGAGGGGCTGCCCGAGGGTCGGCGGCGCCGACTTGCAGAGGTCACCGCCCGGCAGGGCCAGGCCGACTTCCGCCGGCGGCTCCTCACGGCGTACGACGGGCGGTGCGCCATCACCGGCTGCGACGTGGAGGCCGTGCTCCAGGCGGCTCACATCTCCCCGTACGACGGACCCGCCACCAACCGAGTCACGAACGGTCTACTGCTCCGCGCCGACCTGCACAATCTCTTTGACCGGGGCTATCTCTGGATCGACGGGTCCTACCGGGTGCGGGTGGCGACCGGGCTCGACCACTACGCCAAGCTGGACGGCCAGCGGCTTTCGCTTCCGCTCACCGACGACCGACCGGACAAGGAAGCGTTGGCTCGCCACCGGAGCGAAGCAATAAGGCGGGTATCCCCGTGAGAGCCAGCGGATCAACAGCGCCTCCGCGCATGGCAGGACGACCAGGCGGGAGCATGGAGCCGGGATCCGGCCCGTCGTCACCGCTACTCCTGATCGAGCAGCTCGCCGGCCCGGCTGAGCACCGCGTGCCATAGGCTCGGTGCGACCGTCTCCCTGAGCAGCGCCACGACCTCCTCCGCCCCGAGGTCGACGAAGCGCCGGGAGGCCGGACGCGGTGACGGCTGTGGGTCGCTGGCCATGTTGTGCCCGCTAAGGGTGGTGACCGACTGGTCCGGAAGTTGTCGGCCCTGAGGCTCGTCGACAGTGACGGGCACGTCTGCGGACGTGCGGCCTTCCGCTGGAGCCTCGCCCGAGCCGGGATTCCCTGAGATGTCGTCGGAACCGTCGCTCAGTTCCGCCGGCAGACGGACGCAGACGATGTCGAGGTACCTCGTGGTGCGGGTGAGAGCGACATAGAGAAGTCGGTGGCCGCGATCGTCCTCGGCGATGATGTCGTCCGGCTCCACGACCACGATCGCGTCGAACTCGAGCCCCTTGGACTCCTGCGGGCTGACGACGTTCACGCCCGGACCCAGGTCGCCAGCGGAGGCCGCCCGCCAAACGACGTCCCTGACGGTGAGCTGCCGCTCGATGTCCGCCCGGCCGGACTCGGGGCAGATGATGGCCACGGACCGACCATGCGAGGCGTGGTCCATGGCCACCCTGACCGCCGTCGAGGCCCGCTCATCCTCGTCCTCCACCCGGTGGATGGCGGGATCCGCCGGCCCGTCCCGCACGACCTGGGGTGCTTCGACGTCGGGCGCGGCGATCGGCAGGAGCCTGGCCGCGAGGTCGAAGACCTGCCGGGGGACCCGGTAGCCGTAGTGCAGCTTTTCCATCACGTGTGGGAGATCGGCCGGCAGGTGATCCAGCAGGTCATCCCAGTCGTCGCGCGCCCAATGCCCGGTCGACTGCGCGATGTCCCCGACCACCGTCATCGAGCCGTTGCGGGACCGGCGCGCGATCGCGCGGAGTTGCATGGGGGAGAGGTCCTGTGCCTCGTCCACCACGACGTGCAGGTAACCCGCCTCCACGCCGTTGATCAGGTGGTCGAGTTCGTCGAGCACGGCGAGGTCGGAGTCGCTCCACGTTTCGTCTGAAAGCCGTTCGGCGGGGCGCCGGTTCAGCACGGACACTTCTCGTGCCGTGAACTCGTCCCCGGCCGCCGTGATCAGCCGATCCCGGGAGCCGTAGAGCTCCCGGAGGAATGATGCCGGAGTGTAGGACGGCCAGAGCCGGTCCATCACCGGATCGAGAGCCAGGCGCAGACGGCTGCGGTCCATGCGTACCCGGGAACCGACGAGCTGGGTCAACAGATCCCGGAAGAGCAACCGTCGTTCGGAGTAGGTTCCGGCGCTCGCGCGAGCGCGGCCGACGATCCGCTTCACCTCCTCGGCGGCAAGGCTCAACGTGCGATTCCCGATCTGCACCTCGACCCACTGCTGGCCCTCCGCGGGGCCCACCCGGCCATACAGGGCTCGCCGCACCAGCCCGGCCATCCGGCCGTCCCCCTTGAGCTTGACGACTGCGGGATCGTCCTGCCGGCCCCGCTTCACCGGCGGGTGCAACTGGTGCACGTCGATCTGGGTGACGCTGGTGTCGCCGAGGCTGGGCAACACCAGCCGGGTGTAGCGGGTGAAGGTCGGGCTCGGTCCCACCACGAGGATGTCGTCGGCGGTCAGGGTTCCGAGGCTGTTGAACAGCAACCAGGAGACCCGGTGCAGGGCGATGGCCGTCTTGCCGGTTCCGGGGCCACCCTGGATGACCGTCAGCTGATCGGCGTCGGCGCGGATGAGATCGAACTGCGACGCTTGGATCGTCCGCACGATGTCCCGCATCGTGCCGGTGCGGTTGCTCTCCAGGTCGCTGAGCAGCGAGTCGCTGATCTCCTCGTACGCCTCCAGCTCCTCGACCGCCTCGGCGAGCTGGGCGAAGACCGTGTCGCTGAACGCGACGATCCGGTTCATCGAGCAGTCGTAGGTGCGCTTGAGGCGCAGGCTCCGGGGGTCGGCGTGACTGGCCTCGTAGTAGCGGGCCGCCGCCGGTGCCTGCCAGTTCATGACGAGGACCTCGGAGTCGTCGTCAAAGATCGCATGGTGGCCGATGTAGAAGCGCTCGCCGCTCTCGTCATCCATCCGGCCGAACGCGACGGGCTCGTCCGACCCGCCGATGCGATCGAGCCGAGCCTGAGTGTCCTGCTTAATACGAGCAGCGGCACCACTGTTGGCCGCGGCTCCGGCGGCGAGGCCCAGGTTGGTACGCATCCGCTCCCGGTGATCCCACGCCGCGTCGAAGTACTTCTGCTCGCGACGGAGCTCCTCCGAGAGCACGTCCATGTCGATCTCCCCGTTGCCGTTCTTCTGACGCTGCCTGCCAGCGTCGGTACGGCTGGCCGCCGACGCCGATCCGGCTGTCTACTGCAAGGTGTCCTGACGATATGAGGCGTTACGGCCGGTGTCGCTCGGCCAATCGCTTGCCTGGATTGAACCTTCGGACTACCAGTCGCGCGAGCCCGTACTCGGAACGGGTGCTGCTACGGGGCGTGGTGCAGCGTTCGCGGAACGACGAATCGGTGAGCCGCATCGGTATCCCGTCCTCGGCAATGACGCCCGCCCTTACTGGCCGTCCAGGGCGGTCACTGAGCCATCTCCCGACGACGATTGGCTCAGGTGCTGGTCACCCGTCCCCAATGCAGCGCGAGTGGTGGGTAGCTCGAACGGCATCCCCTGAACTGATGATCGTCGACGATCCGCACTCGTGGGCGTCCGGACGACGGGGCTGCTCGCCTGCCTTCACGTTCGACTGGCGCGGCCCGGCCGGGTATGCAGCGTGGTGCTCCGCTGGTTGCGCCTCGTCGCGGCGGACGCCGAGCTGGCGCCGTACCTCATCGGGCTCAGCGCTGGCTGGCCCGCAATCATCAGCACCAGATGGCCATGATGCCCCCGGCTGCGCACTCCTCCGGCGGGTTCGGGTAGGTGGTGGCTCGGTCCGTCGCGATGCGGTGGGCGGTCCAGCCGGCGGCAGCGGCGTCGAGCACATCGTCCGAACCGGCTCGTCCCGCCTCGCCAAGCTCGGTCGGCACCCCGATGCCGACCTCTTGAAGCAGGTCGCGTCGCTGCATCTGGCCCCGCCAGGTCTTCTTGGACGACAACACGGTCCGTCCCTGTGCCATCGCGCGGAACGACACTTCCGGGTGGACCTCGTGCAGTCGGTGTCGCCCGTGTTCCCGGTATGCGTTGGCCTCCAGCAACTTGTTGCGCAACCCCCACGCCTGTCGGCTGAAGCCCTGGCCGGTGAGCTCCCGGCAGCGCACCACCGCCGACTCGTGATCTTCCTCGTGCCAGACCGATTGTGGCGGTATGCGGAACACCGTGCTGCGTGCGGAGCCGAGAGCACCGGCCGCTGCGATGTCGGCCTGCCGCCATCCGGTCTCGGCCAGGCCCAGTGGCATGTCGAGACCCACCACATCGATGTCCGAGCGCTCGGCGAGCAGCGCCGGCAGGCTGGCCGCGATGTGCGCTGCCGAGAAGGCGCCGTCATGCAGCTCGATGGCCACCCAGCCGTCCTTGCACGCGTCCACCCCGAGCACACGTAGCTTCGTCATGCCGACCGACCGTAGGCCGTCCAGGTCGCCGACGCTACGTCCGAAAGGCCGGCGCGATACCCGAGGTCTTCACGCACCCTGGTGCGAACCCGCCTTGAGGATCGGCGGGATGCCGGTGAGCGCCATCTTGGTCCTTCCGTGACTCCCGGCTGAGCTCGCCGTTGCGCCGCGTAGGGCCGGCGCCATGTACCTGGCGGTCGAGGGAGGCGATGTCGCGCGTTCACGACAAAGGCAACTACGCAGCGTGACAGAATCGCTACGTTCTCCTCGTTGAAGGGTTGAGTAGGCATGACCATCACCGAACCGAACGCCGGCGTGCCGGTTCTCGGGCTCGACGGCGGCATCGACACGGAGGTGCACGTCCTGGCGGAGGTCCAGGCAGGCGGATACGCGTTCGAGTCGGCTGGGTTCGCGCCGGGAATGGATCCGAGCGCACCGAGGGCCGGGGCGGCGACGATGGAGACGACGGCGGCGTATATGGCCACCGCGGAGCCGGCTGCGCGGGACGGGGGGAGGGCGGCACCGCAGGCCGCACCGCCAGCGGCCCCACCGACACCGGTACCGGGGGTCTTCGCCACCCGCCTGGGCACGGTGAGCGGCCGCTACCGATCGCCCGCGATCGGCTTCCAGCTTGAGCTGCGGGTGGATGTCGACGGCAGCCGACCGCTGGGCCGGCTGAGCGGGGACTACTACTCGGTGGTCGGCGGGACGACCACCTACTACGGTTCGTGGACCGTGGACGCGGTGACAGTCACGCGGACGCCGACGAAGATCATCATTGTGGGTACCGCCCGTACCACGTGGTTGAGCACCTACACGGTCGCCACCGTGACTGTGGGTCGCCGGTCGCCGTCCCAGCCGTCCGCGCCGGCCACCATCACGTGGTCCACGCCGAGCGGCGCCCAGGGCGCCACCTACGTGTGCGCCTTCGCGTCGTCTGCCTACCGCACGGTGGAACTCGAGCAGGACTTCGACCAGGGGGTCACCGCGTTCAACTCGTACGACACGTCGTCGCTGCCCAGCGGCGGCCCGGGCCGGTTGCTCACCGTCGGTGCGGCATACCGGGAAGCTGGCATCCAGATGCTCGACACCGGGGCGGGGAATGTCGTACCGGCGCCGGCCGGCGGGGTGTGGACGGATGACAGCCTGCACCACGCGATGGAGGCCCACTTTTCGCGCTGGGCCGACCGGCCGCAGTTCAAGGCGTGGCTGCTGCACGCGAATGCGCACGAGTTCGGCACGGACCTGCGCGGCATAATGTTCGACCGGAAGGGACCGCAACGGCAGGGGTGTGCCAGTTTCTACCAGAGAATCTCGTCCGGGTCGGCGGTGGATCTGCGCAACCAGCTGTACGTCAACGTCCACGAGTTGGGCCACTGCTTCAACCTGTTCCATTCCTTCCACAAGTCGCACATGACCCCGCCCATGCCCAACCGCTTGGACGCACTGTCCTGGATGAACTACCCCCGCAACTATGAGCCCGGTAGCGGGGCGCCAGGCGGCGAGGCGGCGTTCTGGGAGGCGTTCCCGTTTCAGTTCGACGATCTTGAGCTGGCGCACCTGCGGCACGGGTTCCGCGACGCCATCGTCATGGGCGGGAACCCGTTCGGCACCGACGCCGCACTGAAAGTAGCCGACGCGTTCTCCGACCCGGTGTTGGACCGCAGCGGGCTGAGGCTGCGCATCTCGACTTCCCCCGAGCGGCCGATCCTGGGCACGCCGGTCGTGCTGACCATTGAGCTCGCCGTCGATCGGCAGCAGTTCGTGCACCGGCCCGAGCAGCTCCACCCGAAGTACGGCTTCGTCGAGGTCGTGATCGGCCGGCCGCGCGGCGACGTGGTCGTGCACCGCCCGCCGGTCCGCCACTGCGCGGTGCCCGACCTTGTACCCGGCGGGCGAGAGCAGGTCTACCCGGTCAGCGCCTACATCGGATACGACGCGGTGGTGGGGCAGATCTTCGAGGACGTGGGGACTTACCGGATCCGCGTCTCCTACGTCGCCCCAGAGGGCACAATCGTGCTGTCCAACATCGCCAAGGTGCGGATCGGCGGGCCCCACGACGACCGGGACGAGCGGGTGGCCGACCTGATGCTCAAGGACCAGACCGGCATGGTGCTCACCCTGCTCGGCAGCGACTCGGGCTACCTGCGCGAGGGCACCGAGGCCCTGCGGACGATCCAGACCGAGTACGCCGACCACTCGAACGCCGTCTACGCGCGACTCGCCCTCGGGATGAGTGCGGCACGCCTGTTCACGGGCGTACGGCCCGACGGGTCGGTGGGCATCCGCAACCGGAATCTCCAGGAGGCCGATACGTTGCTGCGCGAGGCGGTTGACGCCTCCCGCGGCACCGAGGGCCTCGACGACCTCACGGTGTTCCAAGCCCTGGCCTACCTGGCCAACCAGCACGCCGCGGAGGACGACCAGTTCGGTGCCCGGTCGCTGCGCCAGGAAGCTCTCGGGCTGGCGCGTGAGAAGAACGCCCCCGCCGCCGTGCTGGAGTCGATCCAGACCGAGACGCCCGGCGCGTGATGGGGCTCTCGGCCGTCACGGGGGGAGGATGGAAGACGCCCCCACCCGGCTTCCCCATGCCCCCGGCGGGACGGCCGGCGGATGAAAGTGGGGTGTCACCCATGACGGCCTCGATGAATGGGCCGAGCGAGGTGGAGATCGAGCTCGGCGAGGGATTTACCGACGACGATGTCACGGTTCTCGTCGATGGGCAGGAGCTCTGGCGGCAAGACAACGTCTCGACCAACTGGTCGGTGGGCATCGCCGACGTCGTGCGGGTAACCGCGCCCGCCTCCGGCTCGCCCGCCGTCGAGGTCCGGGCACGCGGTGCGGCAGCGGTCCTCCGCGTGGATGCCAGCGGCGGCGGTCGAGTACGGCTACGAGCCAACCTCGATCCGCACGGCGATCTCCACCTCGGGCCCGCTACCGGTGGCCCAGTCTTCTGACCGGCGCGGTTCAGGCGGGCGGCGGCGAGACACCTCGGCAGGGGCCCCAGCAGGACTCGGCCGATCCGACCATCAGCACCCGCGGGGGCGCGGTGTGCGTTCCCGCATCCTGAAAGGAGACCTAGGGTGTACGAGGGCACCTGCGTTGGTGGGCCGCTGGACGGCCACACCATCACCGTCCGCTGCCCCGACGGGGTGCTGGTGGCTGACCGGCCCACCGGCCGGGCGTGGCTCTACGACCGTCGCGAGGGCGAGTTCCACGTACGCGATCAGCAAGCCCGCCAGCTCGACCCCGACCGCGCCGTCACCACGGCGCTGAGCGAGGGTTGGGACGTGATGGCCCTGCCGGACGCGGGGATGGCGGATGGGGCGGGCAACCCGGACCCGCAGCGGATCACCGACGCGATCTGGCGGTTCTGGCTCGGCTTCAAGGCCCTCGAGCCCACCGTCCTGCTCGGGGGCGTCTACGCGGTCAAGCCCGGCTACCACTCCTACCGCGACAGGCTGCCCAGCACCGACTACTCCACCGGCCGCGACGTGGCTGCCGACAAGCGGGGTCCGGGCGACAAGGCCAGCGCGATCGACCTGACCATGTCGACCGCCGCCATGATGAAGTACACCAAGCGCCTCGACGACGCCGCACGCGCCCGTGATCCGCGCCTCTACACCCCCGATGGGCCGGTGTTGCGCGAATTCATTGGCACGAAGGACGGGAGCGTCGTGTACTGCTACGTCCTCATGGGCGGCTGTCCGCTGGGCGTCGGTGCCGATGCCGGCCCCGACCCGGGCCGGGACACGAGCCATCTCTGGCACCTGCACCTGTCGATCATCCGCGCCTTCTGCACAGAGGTCGATGCCCTGGCCGGGGTGCTGTCGGTGCTCTCGGGCCAGCCCGTCGACGGCTGCGACCGCGCTACTGCGGAGGATGGCTGACCGTCGACCGGTCGTGGCCGGCCTGCCCGCCGCTTCTGGTCACTTCCGCCAGGCGGGGGCCATCCGCTCGGACATCTCCCGCCAGAACGTCCGCAAATCGTTCCGGTTGACCGCCTGCCAGTCCGCCCGCCCCGGGGACCGCAGCCAGCGCCCGACGAGGTCGACCTGGTGGGCGCAGAACGCCTCGTCCATCTGGTACGGCAACTCGTCCCCCTTCGGCGGCAGCGGGCACAGCCGGAACGGGCAGTCGTCGATGCACGTGGCCCCCGGTTGCACGTCGTGGGCCTGGCGGCGGCTCAGGGTGACCCGCATGGCGCTGCGGTCGATGGTGAGGCACGGCGGCAGCTCGGCGCGGCTGGCCCGGCTGAGCCGGCGCGCGCGCTGGTCGTTGTCCCGTCCCCGGTCGGCGAGGTTGAGCAGCAGCATCACGTCGGCCAGCAGCCGTTGGGCCCGCGGTTCCAGGACGGCCCAGCCGTGCGAGGGCGGCAGCCAGGATCTCTGGAGCCGGCGAATGCCCGGCTGGGGGCTGACCGACCCGACCCGCCCGACGATCTCCCGCTCGTCCAGCCAGCAGTGCCGCTCGGGATGGCGGTCGATGAGCGCCTCGACGCACAGGTCCGCGACCTCCAGGACGAGCGGGTGGGCGGTACCGCTGCCGGGCTGCGGGGCGGGGTTTCCACCCCCGGCGATGGAGGTCCAGAAGCCGACCAGCCCGCGCGGGTCCGAACCGTGACCCCGCTCGCGCAGCGTCTCCCCGGGATCCTGGGGAAGGGCGAGCAGGGTGAGCGCCTGGATGAGCACCAGGTGGGAGTACCAGAACCGGGAGTGCCGCAGCGCCTTCTCGGCTTCCTCGATCAGCACACTGCGGTGCGCCGGGTACGTTCGGCAGTTGGCCGCCAGCCGGAATCCCTGCGCCAGGGTGAGTTCGTAGACGCGAGCCCCCTCGCGGAAGTCGGTGGCCAGGCGGTCGACCCAGCGCCGCAGGGTCTCCCGGGCTACTCCCTGCCAGTCCGGCTCGCCGGGGCCGGGTGCGGCGTCGGCGAAGAGGAACAGCGACGGCGCGATCCAGGTCCGCAGCTCCTCCAGGCGCTCCCGGCCCTGCGTGTTGGCCGCCTGCGGTGGCTGGTCGAGGAGGTCGCGCAGCGCGCGGACGGCCGCGTTGCCGCCGCTGGCTATCTGGCGGGCCGCGGTCAGTCGGGGCAGGTACGACGTCTCGTACGCCATCATCTGGAACAGCTGCCGGTACTGCGGGGTCGGTTGCTGTCCCCGCAGTCCGGCGGGTTCCGGGGGTCGGTCCCGCAGCTGCCGCGCGGCGTCGCCGTACCGGTGCACGAGGGCGATCTTGGCGTCCTCGAGGGGGCGGTCGGTGACGGAGCCGTCCCCCTGGTACTGCGGCCAGGCCTGGCGGATGGCGTCGGCCAGTTTCTTGTGGGTCGTGTGCCCGCTGGCGGCGTCCATCTCCAGCGCGGCGCCGAACATCTCCAGGGCCCGGGTGCGGTTGGGCGTCCGGATCGCCGCGTCGCAGAGCCGGTGTACGAGAGCGACCGACCGGGCCCGGGTGGCCTTCGCGTCCCCGGCAGTCACGGACAGTCCCCCCGTCTGCCGGACGGCGTCGCCGAGGCGGAGCAGGGTCCCGCGCCGCACGGGTGGCTTCCGCCGCCCGTCCAGCCGTTCGAACGCGCCCGCGCTGCGGGTGTAGAGCGTGAGGGCGGAGAGCAGTTCCCGTCCGGGGCCGTGGTTGCGGGTGAAGGCATGCTGCAGGAAGTCGTCGTCGCGCAGGGCGGCGGTGAGGTAGCGGGAGCCGAGGTATGCCTGGATCACCCCGTGCTGGAAACGGACCCCGTCCTGCCGCTTCACCACGATGTGCAGCGCGTCCCCGGTGGTCTCGGCGAGCCCGAGGTCCTGCGGGTTGTCGGCGCTGAGCTTGTGCAGCCGGGCCCGGAGCTCGGCCAGGATCCACTGGCGGCCGGCGTCCTTCGCGCCGTTGCCGCCGGTGAGTTCGCTGGTACGGACCGACAGCCGGTTGTCGCGCAGTCCGATACAGGCGAGCGCGGAAAGCACCTCGATCGCGTCGGACCGCTCGATCTGCGGCATGCCATAGTCCTCGTAGAGGTCCCCGGCGACGATGGCGGCCCACCACTCCTCCAGCAGAGACCAGCGCATCGCGGATCTGCCCTGGTCCGTCGGCCCGACCCGGTTCAGGCGGTCCACCTCGTGGAGCTGGCTGATGACCCGCAGGAAGAACGGCGAGTCGGCGACGTCGGCGGCCGTGACGAGTCCGGTGATCCGGTCCCACTGGTGACCGGCGTCGGAGCGGCGGCTGCGGGCCTGCACGTACTCCAACGCGGCTCCCTGGGAGAGCGGCTCCAGTTGCAGCAGCAGCGCGTCCAGCCCACGCAGCGGGTCGTCGGGCCGCGACGCGACCACCAGGGGGAGCCGCTCGCGGACCGCGCCCCGGACGGCCTCGCGGAGCACGCTGTCCCGGTCGGCGGGCTGGGCGGAGTCGGCGAGGACCTCCTCCAGGCCGTCGGCGAGCACCACGATGCGGTTTTCCAGCCAGAGCCGCCGCCACACCTTGTCGGCCTCGCCGGCGGAGTGCAACTGGGTGTCGATGGTGCGGGTGAACTGGTCGAGGGCGAGCTGGTGGAAGTTCAGCTTCTCCGGGTCCGTGACGCTTCGCAGGTCGATCCCGATCGGTACGACGTCGGTGGCCATCAGCATCTCCGCGAGCCGGACCAGCGTGGCGGTCTTGCCGGTGCCGATGCCTCCCACCAGCAGCAGCGGGCGCCGGGTTGGTTCGTTCCGGAGCCGCTGGATCATGAGTTCGCACAGTTCGTCCCGGCCGACGACACAGCTGGCGCTGGTGTCGCGTTCGGCGGTGGGTAGCACCATCCGGAGGTTGCGCAGGGCGTTGCGGTCGTACCAGCGACGGACCGGGACGTACCGCCAGAACAGGAAGACCGCCAGGCCCAGCGCCAGGATCAGCGGGCCCTTGACGAAGCCCTCCACCTGCCCGCAGTAGTACGACCGGGGCGCTTGCGCCGCGCACCACTTCGACATCGGCAGGAAACCGGGCTCGGTGTTGAGGACCGTCAGGACCAGGGAGAAGAGGGTCCACACCACGAGCACCCCGGCGGTGCCGACGATCGCCCACCGCAGCCCGCGATGGTGCCGCCAGCTCATCCGGTGGTCGGACCGCTCGTCCGTCCGCCGGCGGCGGCTCCGTTCGGCCTGGCGTTCCCGTCGGGTCCGCCACCTGCGCCGGCGCTGGCGTAACCACAGCTGGGCCGCCCAGACCGGACCACGTCTCGGCCCGCGCATGGACACCCCCATGATCGACATGGCCGGCTACCGGGCGGAGGTGCCGTACCTACTCGCCTACGCCCACGCTAGTGCCCGCTCCTGCAGGTCAGTGCCCGCTTCCGGCATTCTCACGGCGGGGCGGCGGCAACGGGCGGGGTCAGCCGCCGTGGAGCCCCGGACGGCGCCGTGCCGAGAACAGGAGCGGGCGTGAGGTAGCCGGAGGATTGCCGGTAGGGTCCCGGAGACCCTTGTCGGGAGGTGTGCTCGATGCTTGCTGGGCTGGAGGTGCCGCCCGCCGTCGAAGCGGAGCGGGTGATCACCGCCGTGCTGGCCGACCTTCGCTCCGGCGACCACCGCGGCGTGGTCGTCGACTCCCCGCCCGGCGCCGGCAAGTCCACCCTCGTCGTCCGCGCCGCCGCCGAACTCGCCACCGCCGGCGAGCCGCTGATCATCATCGCGCAGACCAACGAGCAGGTCGACGACCTCATCGACCGCCTCGCCCGCAAGGCCCCCGAGGTGCGCATCGGCCGCCTTTCCGCCGCCGACTACCGACCGTCCGACCGGGTGAAGGAGCACGAGACGGTCAAGGTCGCCGCCAAGGTCGCCGACCTCGGCGGCCCGGCCGTCATCATCGGTACGGCCGCGAAGTGGGCCACGGTCACCGAGGGCTCCTGGCCGTGGGCGATCGTCGACGAGGCGTACCAGATGCGGTCGGACGCCCTGCTGCGCGTGGCCGCCCGGTTCGAGCGGGCGCTGTTCGTGGGCGATCCCGGCCAGCTCGACCCGTTCTCCACCGTCGACACCGCGCGCTGGACCGGCCTGACCTGGGACCCCATGCAGTCGGCGGTGGCGGTGCTGCTGCGGCACAACCCCGAGCTGCCCGTCCACCGCCTGCCCGTCTCGTGGCGGCTACCTGCCTCCGCGGCACCAGTGGTCGCGGCGGCGTTCTACCCGTTCACCGGCTTCCGCGCCGGCACCGGCGCGGGCGACCGGGCGCTGTCGTTCACCGAATCCGGACCGGGCGATGCGCTCGACGCGGCCGTCGAGTTTGCCGCCACCACCGGGTGGGCGCTGCACGAACTGCCGGCCCGGCACACCCTGCGCACCGACGCGGAGGCGGCCTCGGCGTGCGCCGCGCTGGCGCTGCGCGTGTTGCAACGCGGCGCGGTCGCCGTCTCCGAGCACGCGCCGGCCGGCGCGCCGGTCACCGCCGACCGGATCGCAGTCGGGGCCGCGCACCGCGACCAGGTCGCGGCCATCCGCGCCCACCTCGGCGAGGCCGGGGCGGGCGTCACCGTCGACACCGCCAACCGGCTCCAGGGCCGCGAGTACGACGTGACGATCGTGCTGCACCCGCTGTCGGGGCGGCGGGACGCCACGGCCTTCCACCTAGAGTCGGGGCGGCTCTGCGTGTTGGCGTCCCGGCACCGGCACGCCTGCATCGTGGTGGCGCGGGCGGGTATCGGCGAGCTGCTGGACGGCCATCCGTCGACGGAATCGGTGCACCTCGACGTTCCGGTCAAGTTCCCGGACGGCTGGGCCGCGAACCAGACGATGCTCTCGCGCCTGGGCGCGACGTAGCCTGGTCCAGCGCCCCGGCCCGTTCCTGGAACTCCTCGGTCCGGACGGGTGACACCGGCACCGCCGCCGCCGGCGGGATGGCGAGCTACATATCGTACGGAAATGACGAAGATGCGACCCGGGCACTCGTCTTCGCGGTCACGGGAGGGGGCTGTTCGCGTACCACCGAAGAGGCGGCGATGGACGGCGGTCGGGGCCGTCGCGTTACTCGCGCTGCTCGGCACGTTGGAGCCGACCCCGGTGGACGGCAGCGGGCCGGCGCCCGCGTGGGGGCCGGTGCGGGCGCCGGGCAGCGCTGCGGCGTGGCTGGCCTTCCCCAGCGGGGTCTTCTCGGTCGACACGGCCGACCGCACCGTCCGCTACCGGGCCTGCGACGGCGACACCGGCCGGATCGCCGACCCGAGGATGCGGGTCGCCGGCGGCACGGCGAGCGGCCTGGTCACCGCCGCAGGCAAGACCTACACCTACCGGGTGCCACTGGTCGGCCGCACCCGGGGCTTTGTCGAAGTGGTCCGCCCACATCAGCAACCCCACCGGCTGGTCGGCGAGGTGGTCACCGACCCGCAGCCGCCCACCGACCCCGCCGCCGGCCGCCGGCTGCCCCCGCTGACCGGGCAGCTCGCCCGGGTCGTGGCCGCCGCGACCGACAACCGGGCCGGCGTCACCGTGCGCGACCTCTCCGGCCGGTACGGCAACCAGCAGATCGCGGTCAACGGCACGTTCCGGCCGAAGGCGGCCAGCGTGATCAAGCTGTGGATCCTGGTCGAGCTGCTGCGCCGGGTCGACTGCGGGCAGCTGTCGCTCGACCGGGGGGTGCGGGTCACTCGCGCCGACGTGGTCGGCGGCGCGGGCAAGCTGAAGTCCGAGCCGATCCCGCAGCTCGTGACCACTCACCGGCTGGCCGAATACATGATCGAGTACAGCGACAACACCGCCGCCAACGTGCTGATCGACCAGCTCGGCGGGTTCGCGCCCGTCAACGCCCTGATCGACTCGATGAACCAGCGCGACACCGTCCTGGCCCACAAGCTCTTCGACGGCGGCGCCGACCCCGGCAAGGAGAACTACACCAGCCCGGACGACGTCATCTCGCTGCTCGGCGCGGTCTGGGACGCCAGGATCCTCACCGAGCCGTCCCGTGACCTGATGATCGGCTTCATGCGCAACCAGACCCGCAACTCCAAGATCCCCGCCGCCCTGCCGCCCGGTACCCCCCTCGCGCACAAGACCGGCGACGATACCGACGCCTCCCACGACGTCGGCTACTGCCTCACCCCGGGCGCGGAGACAGCCGTCGCGTTCCTCACCACCGGCCCGTTCCGCAGCGGCAGCGAGACGGTTCGACAACTCGCCCGTACCGTCTCCGACCACGTCACCCCGGGGTGCGGCTTGGGGTGAGATTACCCGCGTGTGGACCTCGTGTTCTGCCGGATCGCCCGCTGGCTGGTCCGGCTCGCCTGCACGAAGACGTGGCGGCCCGATGCATGAAGAGACCTGCGGCGTCCCCGCGAACTTTCGCCGAGGCTGCCGACCGTGGCCCCGCCTCGGTACCGTCCGGGGATGACCGAGATCACCCATGAGGACCTGCTGACGGGCTTCACCGTTTCCCGCCCGTACACGATGGATGTTGTCGCGGATGCGCCCCGCGCCGCCGGCGTGCACGTGGTGGTCGCCGGCGACACGGTTATCTATGTGGGGCAGACCTCGAATCTGAAGGACCGGCTGCGCCAGCACCTGACCGGCAGCCGCGCTTCCTCCGTGCTGCACGACCAGGTTGGCCAGCTGCTCGACCGGTCCGGGCCGGTGGCGTCGGCCGCCGACATCGCGAGCTGGCTCGGCCGGTGCATCGTCCGCTGGCGGGAGAGCGACCACCCGGAGGCCGACGAGGACGCACTGGTGGTGGCCCTGAAGCCGCGCTTCAACCGGCAGGTCCCCCGGCAGCACCCCACCCCCTGAACCGATCGTCGCGCTGAATCGTTTGCGACATCAGCTCCAGAGCGACCGCACCACGCACCGCCGGCCGGCCGCGCACGTCAGCCGGCTCGTGACCCCGGAACGTCGGTGCGGGTTGCTTCAATGAGCGCCCACAACGGACGGGGGAGACGGATGACCGAGGTGCGCATCGCGCGGTGGGACGAGGACGACCTGGACCTGCTGCGTCGCCTCAACGCGCCGGAGGTCCGACACCACACCGGCGGCCCGGAGACCGACGAGGAGGTGCTCGCCCGGCACGAGCGGTACCTGCAGGGGCCCGGTCCCCGCAGCGGCTCGATGTTCACCGTGGCGCTGCCCGACGGGGTGAAGGTCGGCAGCGTCGGCTACTGGGAACGTGTCTGGCACGACGAGCCGGTCTACGAGATGGGCTGGGCGATCCTCCCCGAGCACCAGGGGCGGGGCCTGGCCACCGCCGCCGTACGCGCTGTGGTGGCCGAGGCCCGCGCCCACGGCCGGCACCGGTGGGCGCATGCGTACCCGTCGGTGGACCACCCGGCCTCGAACGCGGTCTGCCGCAAGGCCGGGTTCACCCTGCTGGGCGAGACCGAGTTCGAGTATCCGCCCGGGCACCTGATGCGCTCCAACGACTGGCGGCTCGACCTGAAGGCCTGACGAGGCCGGTCAGCGCGCGGCGTCCAGCCGTTCCCGCTGCGCGGCGGTCAGCTCCAGCTCCACCGCTTCGAGGCTCTCGTCGAGCTGGGCCACCGAGGAGGCGCCGACCAGTGGGATCGACGGCGTCTCGCCGCCCATCAGCCAGGCCAGCACCACCTGGTTGACCGTCGCGCCCGTCTCGGCGGCCACCTCCCGCAGCGCGGCCAGCCGGCCGGGCGCGCTCGGCAGGTCGTACTCCGGGCCCAGCGGCTTGTCCGGCCGGGTGTAGCCGCCCTTCACCAGCGGCGAGTACGCGACCAGCGTCAGCGCCGGCTCCGCCCGCAGGTAGCTGGCCAGGTCACCGCCGACCGAGCCGGGGTCGCCGTCCGGGTCCAGCTCGCTGGGCAGGTCGGTGCGGCGCTGGAGGTAGGTGTGGTGGTACTGGAGCACCTCGTACCCGGGCAGGCCGGCGGCGGCGGCCAGCGCGCGGGCCCGCTCCACCCGCCACGCCCGGTGGTTGCTGGCCCCCAGCAGCCCCACGGCGCCCTCGGCGACCAGCTCGCCGAAGGCCGCCACCGTCTCCTCCAGCGGCACCGTGCGGTCCTCGATGTGCGCGTACAGCAGGTCCAGCTTCGCCATTCCGAGCCGCTCGCGGCTGCGCTCCGCCGACTCCCGGATCACCTTGGCCGACAGCCCCTCGGCGTTGTCGGTGTAGCTGGTGCCGGGGGTGAGCGGACGCGCCCCCAGCTTGGTGGCGACGACGATCTCGTCCCCGACGCCCCGGCTGCGCCGCCAGCGGCCGAGCAGCTCCTCGCTCTCGCCGCCCTGCCCGCCGTTCATCCAGAACGCGTAGTTGTCCGAGGTATCGACGAAGGTGCCACCGGCCTCGACGTACCGGTCGAGGATGGCGTACGAGGTGGCTTCGTCGGTGGCGGTGCCGAAGAGCATCGCGCCGAGGCTGAGCACGCTCACCTCGCGCCGGGTCCGCGGGTCCGTGCCGATCGTGCGGTAGCGCATGAGGTCTCCCATTCGACGTGGAACCTCCACCCTGGACGTTCGAGCGCACTCGAAGTCAAGGGCTCACCAGGGCAGCACCCCGTACGAGTCGTCGGCGGCGAGGTGCCCCCAGAGCTGACCGCTCGGCCCGCCCGCCGGCAGCGTCGCCAGGTGCACGCTCACCTCGGCCCCCTGCGCCGGTGTGCGGTAGCCGGAGGAACCGTTGAGGTCCGTCGCGCAGTAGCCCGGGTTCGCGGCGTTGACCAGGATCGGGGTGTCCCGCAGCTCCTTGGCGTACATGGCGGTGACCATGTTCAGCGCCGTCTTCGACGACGGGTAGGGCACCGAGGTCAGCGGCCAGAGGAAGCTCTCCGGGTCGGTCATCGCGGTGATCGAGCCGACCTCGCTGGAGACGTTGACGATCCGCGCGGCGGGGGCGCGGCGCAGCAGCGGCAGGAACGCGTTCGTCACCGTCACCACCGCGAAGACGTTCGTCTCGAACACCTCACGCAGGTTGGCCAGGGTGGTCTCGCTGGGCAGCGCCGACCCGTCCGCCCGGGCGATCCCGGCGTTGTTCACCAGCACGTCCAGCCGGCCGTACGCTTCCTCGACGTGCCGCGCGGCGGCGGCGACCGACGCCGGGTCGGTCACCTCCAGCGGCACCGGGTGGGCGTCCGCGCCGCCGGCGCGCAGCGCCGCCACCGCCTCCCGGCCGCGCCCGGCGTCCCGCGCGCCGACCAGCACGGTCATCCCGCGAGCGGCGAGCTCCCGTGCCGTGGCGTACCCGATTCCCTTGTTGGCCCCGGTGATCAGGGCGATGTTCGTCGTGGTCATGGCGTCGAGCCTGCCGGCGGGCCGCGCCGGCCGGGAGAGACCGGCCGGGACTGGGACCGGCGGTACCACCCTCGGCGTCCGCGCGTGCGGCAGGCTGGGGGCATGACCGCACCCGGGTTGCGCCGCGACGAACTGGCCACCTTCCTGCGCACCCGTCGGGCCCGGTTGCGCCCCGCCGACGTCGGCCTCCCCGACGGGGTACGCCGCCGCACGCCGGGCCTGCGCCGCCAGGAGGTCGCCCAGCTCGCCGGGCTGTCGGTCGACTACTACGTGCGGCTGGAGCAGGGCCGGGGGCCGCACCCGTCCCGGCAGGTGCTCGCCGCGCTGGCCCGGGCCCTGGTGCTCACCCGCGACGAGCGGGAGTACCTGTTCCGGGTGGCCGGCCAGAGCCCGCCGCCGGTGCCCGGGCCGAGCCGGGAGGTCACCCCCGGACTGCGCCACCTGATCGACGCGATGACCGAAACCCCGGCGTACGTGGTGGACGCCAAGTACGACGTGCTGGCCGTGAACCGGCTGGCCGCGCAGTTCGTCGGGGACCTGTCGGCGGGGGAGCGCAACATGATCCGCTGGATGTTCCGCCAGCCCGCCCCGCGTCCGGACGACCCGGAGATGCTGCGCTTCGTGCGTGACTCGGTGGCGGATCTGCGCGCCGCCTATGGCCGCTATCCCGGCGACCGGGGCCTGGCCGAGCTGGTCACCGAGCTGCTCGGCGTCTCGCCCCGGTTCGCCGCGCTCTGGGCCGAGCACGACGTCGCCGAGCGTCGTCCGGTGGTGAAGCGGGTGACGCACGCCGAGCTGGGGCTGCTGGAGTTCGAGTGCCGGGTGCTGCTGGTGCCGGAGACCGACCAGCGGCTGATCGTCTACACCGCCGCGCCCGGCTCGCCCACCCGGGAGGTGTTTCGCCGGCTCGCCGACCGGGTGGACTGCTGACGATTCAGTTGACCCCGGTCGGTCGACGCTCCGCAGGGCGGTCGGCGGTCGTCGTGGCGACGGTGCGTGCCGGCACGGTCGGCGCGTCCCGGCCGGTGCCCCGCCGCCCGTCGCCGCCCTTGTCGGTGCTCTGCTCGTGGTAGTCCTGCTCGACGTTGACCGTCCAGACGTCGTGGCCGGCGCCGTGCACGATGTTCTCGGCGGTCAGCATGGCGGTCAGCATGGAGTGGTCCTGGTTGTTGTAGCGGTGCATCCCGTTGCGCCCGACGGGGTGCACGTTGGGCAGCTCCCGCGCCAGCCACGCCCGGATGGTGTCGACGTTGTGCTGGTAGCGGTCGTCGTACACCGGGTAGGCCTTCGGCATCCGCACCACGTACCCGCTCTCCACCGCGCCGGGCCGCACCAGGCCGAGCTGCTGCAGCTCGGCGGTGGCCCGCGCGATGAGGTCGGCGTCGGAGGTCCGCCAGGTCTCGTCGTCCTCGAACACGAAGTACTCCAGGCCCAGGCAGGTGCGGCCGTCCTTGACCAGGTACGGCGACCAGGAGCCGAAGTTCTGGATCCGGCCCACGTTCACCGCCGGGTCGTGCACGTAGATCCAGTTGTCCGGGAAGGAGAACTCCTCCGGCACCACCAGCGCCACGGTCAAAAAATCCCGGTAGCGCAGGTCGGCGGCGCATTCGAGCACCTCGGGCGGGGCGGCCGGGCGCACCGCCGCCACCAGCTCGGAGATCGGCATGGACGAGATGACGTGGTCGACGGGGAGCCGGCGTTCCCCGCCCGGCCCGTCGACGGTGACCGCCACCGCCCGCCTGCCCTCGTGGTGCACGGCCTTCACCCAGGTGCCGGTGCTGACCTCGCCGCCGCGCTTGCGGACCTCTTCCGTGCAGCGCTCCCACATCATGCCGGGGCCGAACTTCGGGTACTGGAACTCCTCGATCAGGCTGGTCACGTCCTTGCGGTTGCGGCGGGGCAGCAGCGCGTTGAGCACCGCGCGGGCCAGCGACAGGTTCTTGATCCGCTGGGCGGCCCAGTCGGCCTGCAACTGGTCGGCCGGCATCCCCCAGACCTTCTCGGTGTAGGTCTTGAAGAAGATCGAGTAGAGCCGCCAGCCGAAGCGCGCCGACACCCAGCCCTCGAAGTGCGACTGGTCCTTCGGCGGGCGCAGCCGCGCCCGGGCGTACGAGCCCATGCAGCGGGCCGCCTCCCGGACGCCGAGGTTGCGCAGGGCGTTGCCGGCGTTGAGCGGGTAGTCGTAGAGCGCGCCCCGGTAGAAGATGCGGCTCATCCGGGGTCGGAGCAGGAACTCCTCGTCGGGCAGGATCTCGTGCCAGAACTCCTCGACCCGGCCGACCTTGGTGAAGAACCGGTGCCCGCCGATGTCGAAGCGCCAGCCGTCCCGCTCGACGGTGCGACTGATCCCGCCGACCACGTCGTCGGCCTCGAACACCCGTACCGTCGCGCCGTGCCTGAGCAGCTCGTACGCGGCGGTCAGGCCCGCCGGGCCCGCGCCGATGACCACCGTGCCGTGACGCTCGTCCATCCTCACGCCGCTCCCTGCCCTCGGGTCCGTCGGACAGGCGCGGTTACCCGTTCTCTGCGCTGTCTCACATCCGCCGGCCCGGAACTCCTGATCATGCTGCTCGGGGTCGGGCGGTGGGGGGCGCGGAGGTGTCAGCCGGCGTAGGCGGGGGATGCCCGGCCGGCAGGTTCGCGGCCGCCGTGGGTGGGTCGCGGGTCGGACCGACTCCGTGAGGAAGCGCCAGATGACCGACGGGCCGCGGGACACCGCAGCGGACGGCCGCGCGCCCGCGACCGGTCTCCCCGGGCGCTGGGACCGCGTGCTCGGCCACGCCGGCGACCTCGTCGTCCGGGTGCCCGAGCGCTGGCGGTACGTGCTCGCCGTGTTCGTCGGCGCGAAGGTCGTCCTCGCCCTGGTCGGGGTGATCGCCCTGACCGCCTGGGCGGGGGCGCCCGCCGCGCCCCCGGCGGACGAGATCAACACGCGCCTCGACCAGACGGAGATCTCGCCGCACCGCTGGATCTCGATGTGGTTCGCCTGGGACGCGCTGATCTACGACGGCCTGAGCCGGCAGCCGCTCACCGGCGAGTGGAAGGGGGGCTTCGGCTTCCCGCTGCTCTACCCGTTCCTGGCCCGGGTGGTGGCGATCCCGCTGGGCGGTAACACCGCCATGGCGCTGCTGCTGATCAGCAACGTCGCGTTCCTGCTGCTGCTCTACTACGCCCTGCGGCTGGGCGAGACGCTGCTCGGCGACGACGCTGCCGCCCGCCGGTTCACCCGCTACCTGGTGCTGCTGCCCACCGCGTTCCTGTTCCAGGCCGCGCTGACCGAGTCGCTGTTCCTGTGCCTGGCGCTGGCCACCTTCCACTACGCCGAGCGGGGGCGGTGGGTGACGGTGGGCGTGCTGGGCTACTTCCTCGGGCTCAGCCGCTCGGTGGGGTTCCTGGTGGCCGTTCCGCTCGCCCTGGTCCTGTTCCGCCAGCACCGCTACCGCCTCGACCCGCGCAGCCTCGGGGCGTACGTCCGCACCGGCTGGCCGTTGCTGCTGATCCCCGCCGGCTGGCTCACCTTCATGGCGTTCTGCCGGTGGAAGGGCGGGGACTGGTTCGCCTACAAGCACGCCCAGGAGACGGGCTGGGGCATCCGGGTGCAGAATCCGCTGCCGGTGATCTGGAACGGTCTCACCGGCGACACCCGGGACGCCGTCCGGGTCTGGTTCGCCGTCGCCGTGCTGGTGATCGTGATCGCCGGCTTCCGCCGGCTCGGGCTGCCCTACCTCGTCTACGCGGTGCTGATGGTGCTCGCGCCGCTCTCGATGGGGCCACCGGTGTACAAGAGCCTGCTGCGCTACCTGATCGCCGCGTTCCCGGTCGGCCTGGTCCTGGCCAGGTGGGCCCGCAACGCCACGGCCGACGCCTGGTTGAGCGCCGCGCTCGCCCTGGTGCAGGGCGCGCTGTTCGTGGTGTGGCTGGCCTACTGGACGCACTTCATCATCTGAGATCCCGGGCTACGTCGCGTCCCGGAACGGCCCGATGGCCTCCCGGTGCAGCCTGGTCAGCAGCTTCGCGCACTTCTCCAGGTCACCGGCCTCGGCGGCGTTGAGTTCCATCACGTAACTGCCCCGCGACACCAGCGCGGTGCAGAGGTAGGAGGTGTCGTCGTTGACCAGCCGCTCGCACCACGAGACGGTGTCGGCGTCCGCCGGCACCAGCGGCGCCTTGGGGCGTACGACGGTGGTGGTGGTGACGCCGTCCGGCTCCTGGTAGGTGCGGCACTTGGCCAGCGCCGAGCGGAGCTCGCCGGTCAGCTTGCGCCCCGGCACGGTGCGGTAGCCGACGACGTACTGCCGGATCCAGACCTGCTCGCCCTTCCACTGCCGCTCCCGGTTCGCGGTCCGCTTGCGGTCCGACGGGAGGTTGTCGCGGCACGGGTGGGCCAGCTTGAACGCCTCGGCGGTCTCCGAGGTGACGTCCGCGATGGCCGGGTGGAAGTCGGTCAGGTCCACCAGCGCGGCCTTGACCTGACCGCGCACCTCGGCGGTCGACGTCGGGGTGGGCCGGGGCGGTGGCGGCGGGGTCGGTGCGGCGGAGACCGGCGCCGACCAGCGCGCCGGGGTCGCCTCCTCGGCGGGGCCGCAGGCCGCCGCGCCGAGGGCGACCAGCAGGGACAACAGGAGTGCGGGGGTACGGCGGTGCGACATCGCGCGGACGTGGTCCTCTCGTACGCAAAGAAGGGGCCCCGGTTCGGGGCCCCTTCTTTCGTGCGCCGTGCCGCCGCGCCGCGTTACACCCGTCAGCTCGGCAGGTAGTCGAACTCGTCCGGGTTGGGGCCCTGCCGGCCGGCCTCGCCCCGGTCCAGCCCGCTGATCCGCTCCATCGCCGCGTCGTCCAGCGCGAAGTCGAAGATCTGGAAGTTCTCCGCGATCCGGCTCGGCGTGGTCGACTTCGGGAAGACGATGTCGCCGCGCTGCACGTGCCAGCGCAGCACCACCTGCGCCGGGGTGCGGCCGACCTCCTCGGCGACGTCGACCACGGTCGGGTCGTCGAGCACCTTGCCCTGGGCGATCGGCGACCATGCCTGGGTGATGATGTTGTGCCGCCGGTCGTACGCGCGCACCTCCTCGTTGCCGAGGTACGGGTGCACCTCGATCTGGTTGACCGCGGGCACCACGTCCGCCTCGGCGGCGAGCCGCTCGAGGTGCGGCACCTGGAAGTTCGACACGCCGATCGAGGTGGCCCGGCCGTCGCGCTGGAACTCCTCCAGCGTCTTCCACGTGGAGACGAAGTCGCCGTCGTAGAGCGTGGGCAGCGGCCAGTGGATCAGGAACAGGTCGATGTGGTCCATCTTCAGCGCGGACAGCGTCGACTCGAACGCCCGGCGGGCGTCGTCCGGGCGGTGGAAGGCGTTGCTGAGCTTGCTGGTCACGAAGACCTCGCCGCGGTCCAGGCCGGAGGTGCGGACCGCCTCGCCGACCTCGGCCTCGTTGCCGTACATCTCGGCGGTGTCGATGTGCCGGTAGCCGATCTCCAGCGCCCGGCTCACGGCCTCGACGGTGTCCTTCGGCTCGATCTGGAAGACCCCGAAGCCGAGCTGCGGGATCGTGTTGCCGTCGTTGAGGGGGATGTCAGGAATCGTGTTCGCCATCCGGCTCTGTCTCCCATCGTCAGGGGGCACCCGGCCGGGCGCCGGAAGCGCTTCCACGGCGTCCGCCGCAGTGGTGCCACCCGCCTGTCCTACCCGGTCGGGCCGCTCCCTCACGGGCCCGGCCGGGCGATCTGCGACAAGCCCACCACTGTTCAGTCGGCCGTGGCGTCGAACAGCACCGGCCAGGGCCGGGCCGACGGTGCCACCGCGGCCGGCGGCGCGGGCTCGACAGTCGCCAGCACCTCGGCCGCGAACTGGCCGAACATCGGTGCCGCGGGGTGCGGCGCGCGGTCCGGCCAGGCCGCCGCGGTCCGCTTCACCAGCGGTCGCCCGGCCAGCGGGCGCCAGGCGATCCGGGGTTCCCGGCGGGCCAGCGACTCCGGCTCCAGCGCCACCGCGCCGCCGGCCAGCAGCAGACCGAAGACGAACTCCGGATTACGGGCCGGCCGCACCCGGCCCGGCGTGAAGCCGTGCCGGCGGCAGACGTCCAGCACGTGGTCGTACCAGCCGGGGGCGGTGGACCGGGGCGCGGCGACGAGGTCCAGCCCGGCCAGGTCGGCCAGCGCCACCTCGCGCGGCCGGGCCAGCGGCGAGGCCCGGGGCAGCAGCACCCCCACCGGTACGGTCACCGGCTGGCCGAAGCGCAACCCGGCCGGCTCCTCCGGATACTGCAGCAGCCCGGCGTCCAGCCGCCGCTCGGCGAGCATCCGCACCTGCTCGGCGCTGGTCAGCTCGTGCAGGTCGACGTCGAGCCCCGGCGCGGCGGCGGCCAGCCGGTCCAGCAGGGCGCGCAGCGTCACCGCCGGCGTCTCCGGCGGCACTCCGGCCCGGAACACGCCCAGCGCGCCGTCGCGGACCTGACGCATCAGGTGGCGTACCCGTAGCTCGCCGGCCAGCAGCTCCTCGGCCTCGCCGAGCAGCAGCTGCCCGGCGGTGGTCAGCCGCACCTGCCGCCGGGACCGGTCGAAAAGCTCCACCGCCAGCTCGCGTTCCAGGCGCTGGATCGACTGGCTCAGCGGCGGCTGCGCCATGCCCAGCGCCTCGGCCGCCCGGCCGAAGTGCAGCTCGCGGGCGACCACCACGAAGTGCCGCAGGTGGCGGAGCAGGTCCACGCCCGGACCCTACGGCAGCCACCGGTTACCGTGCGGGGGTGCCAGCGGAGCAGCACGTCGAGGAGATCTTCGCCCGGGCCGGCATCACCGGCAGCCTGCACGTCGTACCCGTGGACGGTCCGGCCGGGCGGGAGGTCGCCGTGCGGGCGGACGAGCAGACCCCGATCGCCTCCGTGTTCAAGATCCTGCTGGTGCTGGAGTTCGCCCGGCAGGTCGCCGCCGGGCAGCTCGACGCGAGCGAGCGGGTGCTGGTCCGGGCCGGCGACCGGCTCGGCGGGTGGGGGGTGGCGGGCTGCGCCGACGACGTCGAGGTGTCCCTGCGCGACCTGGCGTACTTCGCCATGTCGGTCAGCGACAACACTGCCGCCGACCTGCTGCTGCGCCGGGTCGGCGCGGACGTGCTGCCGATGCTCGCCGCCGAGCTGGACCTGCCGCGTACCCGGATCCTCGGTGGACCGAGGCAGCTGGTGGAGCTGATGCTCGCGGACGTCGGCGCCCGCACCGAGGCGGACTTCGCCCGGATCTTCCCGACCCTGCCCGAGGAGCGGGTCCGGGCGATGCGGGTCTTCGACCCCGCGCACACCACGTCGAGCACGGCCCGGGAGATCACCCGGCTGCTCGGCCTGATCTGGCGGGACGAGGCGGGCCCCGCCGCGGCCTGCGCCACCGTCCGGGAGCTGATGTCGCGGCAGCTCTTCTGGACCCGGCTGGCCTCCGGCTTCCCGGCCGGGGTACGCGTCGCCGCGAAGACCGGGACCCTGCCCGGGCTGCACCTGGAAGCCGGGGTGGCCGAGTACCCGGACGGCAGCCGGTACGCGCTGGCGGTCTTCGCCCGCACCGAGCGCCTCGCCACCCGGCGGATCGACGTCGACCTGGCCATGGGGGAGGCCGCCCGGACGGCGGTGGAGGCGTTGCGGGCGGCCTGATTTCCGCACACCCACCCGGCATCCCGGCAGCAGTGAGCTGGACCGATATCGCTCCGGATATCGCCCACCCCGGCCTTTGATCTTGGACGTGACGGCGGGCGCGGTGGTGGGGTGGGAACCGACCGCGCACACCGCAGACGGGGAGGATCCACCATGTCCGCACGCCCGCTAGACCGCCGCCGATTCCTGCGCACCACCGCCGCCGGGGCCGCCGTGGTGACCGCCGGCGGACTCGCCACCGGGACGCCGGTGCAGGCCGCGCCGACCCCCACCGCCGGCCGCGCCCGCCAGGGTGCGGTGAGCTTCCGCTGGTGGGGCACCTCCGGCTGGCGCATCGACATCGGCGACCGCACCGTCCTGGTCGACCCGTACCTGAGCCGCTACGACACCGGGCTGTTCCGCGGCGCCTTCAACCCGGCCACCCCGCTGACCGTCGACACGGCCGTCGTCGACTCCCTCGTGGACCGGGCCACCACCGTGCTGGTCACCCACACCCACTGGGACCACTACAACGACGTGCCGCACATTGCCAGGAAGACCGGCGCCCGGGTCTTCGGCACGCTGACCGCATACCACCTCGGGCTGGCGTACGGGCTGCCGGCGAGCCAGCTCAGCCCCGTCAAGGGCGGGGAGGTGCTCGACTTCGGCGACCACACCGTCGAGGTGGTCAGCTCCCTGCACAGCCGCAACGCCGGCTGGTCGATGGCCTTCCCCGGGGTACGGGTCCGCCAGCCCACCCGACCCGCCACCATCGCCGACCTGCCGGAGGGGGACACGCTGGCGTACCAGGTGCGCGTCAACGGCGGTCCGGCGGTGTTCTTCATGGGTGCCAGCGACTTCGCCGAGCGCAACCTCACCGGGCTCGCCCCGGACGTGGCGATGGTGGCGTTGCAGTCCACCACCGCGACCGCCGACTACGTGCCCCGGCTGATGGCCGCCCTGGACCACCCGAAGGTCGTGGTGCCGGTGCACTGGGACAACTTCGAGACCCCGCTGGCCAACCCGCCGGTCGTCGGCCCCGCCGACCGGCGGCGCCTCGACGACCTGGTCGCCGCCGTCCGCCGGGCCTCGCCCCGCACCCGCGTGCTGGTGCCGGAGTACGGGACGGCATACCACGTCTGAGCGGGGACGCGGCGGGGCCGGGATCGCGAGGATCCCGGCCCCGCCGGCGTACGCCCGAATTACTTGGCGAGCGGCTGGCCCTGCTTGTCCTTGAAGGAGCCGACCAGGATCAGGATGAAGTCGATGAAGGTCCAGATCCCGAGGCCACCGAGGGTGACCAGCTGCAGGATGCCGGTGCCGACCTTGCCGACGTAGAACCGGTGCACGCCGAGCACACCGACGAAGAAGCAGAGCAGCAGGGCGACGACCCAGGACTTCTGGGTGCCGACGGAAACGGGAGCGGTCACTGGGGTCCTTTCTCAGGTGAGATGGCCGCGGAAGCGTATCGAGGGGCATCGACCCGAGGCAAGATCGTAACTCCGACGATCAGCCGGACGGACGAGCAGTTCCGGGCCGATCTAGCGGCCCCGGGACGCTCCGGTCAGGACGCGGTCAGGTCCCGCAGGGCCCGCACCGACTTCCAGTTGCGGGTCGTGGCCACCACACCGAGCTGCTTCTCCAGGTAGGCGTTGGTGAACTTCGACCGGCCGTACCCGCCGTCGGGGAAGTGCAGGTGGACCTCCCGACCGGCCACGGTGAACTCGACGTTCTCGTTGCCGGGCACGGTCAGCGTCGCGACCTTCGCCTTCGTCGGGGCCGTGGCCAGGAAGGCGACCAGCAACCGGGTCGGGTCGTCCTGCCGGCCCGCGTACGGGCTGCCGTCGACCACCGCCGCCAACTCCGCGCCGCTGCGGACCAGCACCGGCACGGTCAACCCCAGCTCGCCGGCGAGCGCCTGCTCGATGCCCTTCGCCAGCCGGGCGGCGTCGGTGGAGGTGCTGCCGAACACGACGTTGCCCGACTGGAGGTAGGTCTTCACGTCGGCGTGCCCCAGATCGGCGACCAGGCGGCGCAGGTCGGCCATGGACAGTCGGGTGGTGCCGACGTTGACGCCGCGCAGCAGCCCCGCGTACCGGATCATGCCGGCTCCCCGGCGGTGCTCAGGTGCCGGTCGAAGAAGGCGACGATGCGGCGCCGGGCCTGGGTCGCCGACGGCTCGTGCGGCCCGCCACCGACCCGGGCCACCACCTGCTGCATCCGGGTCAGCTCGCCCGGCCGGTGGTGGTTGAGGAAGCCGTGCCGCGCCTGCGGGTAGACGGTGACCTCGTGCGGGACCTCATTGGTGGTCAGCGCCGACTCCAGTCTGGCCGGGGCCGACCGGAGGCTGACGTCCTTTCCGCCGAAACTGCCGATCACCGGGCACGCCTCGGCCAGCAGCCGTTCGGCGGCCTTCGGTACCTGCCCGTAGTTGATGCTCGCGGCGGCGAACCCGTGCCCGGGCGCGAGTTGCAAGGCGAAGCCGCCGCCCATGCAGAAGCCGATGACCCCGACCCGGCCGGTGCAGTCCGGCCGTCCGGCGAGCCAGGCGCGGGTCGCGTCCAGTTCGTCGAATGCGCGGCCGGTGCCGCTGAGCAGCGCGCGGAAGGTCGCGCGCACGCAGCGGCCCCGCTTGTCCCACGAGTAGAGGTCGGGGGCCACCGCCAGGAAACCCGCGCCCGCCAGCCAGTCCGCCTGGCGGCGGACATCCGGCGTCAGGCCGAAGGCGTCGTGCACGACGACCACGCCGGGCCGCGGCCGGTCGCCCTCCGGTTCGCTCAGGTACGCGGGCAGCGTCCCCTGTGCGGTCGGGATCTCCACGTCGGCCACGGAGCCTCCTCACCTGTCGACGTCCGGTACCGCCCAGCCTAGGCAGCCTCGCTACTCACGTGAAGGCGCGAAGCGCCCTGATAACGGACACCACGTACACCGACGGCACCTCCCCAGTGGAGCGAACCGTAGCGGGCGGCGCCCGGCGGCGGGAGCCCGGGAAGGGCCCCGGGCGGAGCTACGTGGGCCCGGCCCAGGCGGGGACGGCGATCACGGCGGCCGGGGACTACCGTGCCAGGATGCGCGCCCTACGCCCCGCCGCCGGCCTGCTCCTCGCGGCCACCGCCGTGGTGCTCTGGGCGGTCGGCATGACCGTCCTGCAACCGCTGACCGAGCCGATCGGGCCGTGGCCGGAACGGTTGGCGAGCAACAACACCTACTGGGCGCGCGACGTCCGCTTCCTCGCCATCCTGCTGGTTGTCCTCGGGTTTTTGCTGACCGGCGGGGGCGACCGCCGGTGGACCCACCCCGCGCTGGTGCTCGGCGCCGGGGCGGTGGTGGCGGACGTGCTGCTCGACCGGGCCGATGTCACCGGCGTCCCGGCGACCGTGCTGCTGGTGGCCGGCGGTTGGGCGGCGGTCGGCCTGCTCACCGCGTTCCTGGTCCGCCGGCACGGGCGACCCGGCCGGCCGGTCCACTGGCAGCACCGCCGCGCCCTGGGCATGGCGGCGGCCGTCGCCGCGACGCTGGTCGTGGTGGCCGGCGCACTGCAGTCGCCCACCGACCGGGAGCCCGAGCTCACCCCGGCCTGCCTCGCCGCGGCGGCGCTGTCGCTCGCCGCGTCGCTGGGCTGCGCACTCGCCGCCGCCCCCGCGTCCGGCCGGGAGCGCCGGTGGTGGACGCTCGGCCTCGCGCTGGCCGGCGGGGTCGGCCTGGCCGTCGGCCGGCTTCTCCCACCCGGTCACCGGTGGTGGCCGGTCCTCGCCCTCGGGGTGGTCCTGCTGACCGGTACGACGCTGCTGTCCTGGGACCGCCCGGGCGGCCGTCCACCGTGGCGGCGGCACGCCATGGCCGGCGCCGCGATGCTCCTCGGCCTGCCGACCGTGGGCCTGCTGGCGCTGCTGGCCCAGGCCGCCCTGCCGGTGGGCGCCGTGCTCACCGCCCGGGCGGGCAACATCGCGGTCGACGCCATGGACACCGACGCGCTCTGGTCGTTGGCCGGCCTGCTCACCGGCCTGGTGCTGGGGCTGCTGCTGGCCTGGCCCAACGCCCTCGGGCACCCGGCCGGGGGTCAGCCCCGGCCGGCGGCACCGCCCGGACCGGAGGGACCGCCGGGACCGGACGGGCCGCGCCGGGCCAGCGCCGAGCGGCGGTAGCCGTACAGGGCGTAGACGACCGCGCCGATCACGAACCAGACCGCGAACCGCAGCCAGGTCTCCGGGGCCAGGAAGGTGATCAGCCAGACCGAGAAGAGCGCGCCGATCGCCGGCACCACCGGCATGCCCGGCAGCCGGAACGTGCGCGGCGCCTCCGGGCGGCGGTAGCGCAGCACGATCACGGCGATGCAGACCACCACGAAGGCCAGCAGGATGCCGATGTTGGTCAGCTCCGCCGCCTCCCGGATCGGCAGGAAACCCGCGATCAGCGCCGAGCCCACCCCGACGATCCAGGTGACCCGGGTCGGCACCCGACGCACCGGGTGCACCTTGGCGAACCAGGACGGCAGCAGTCCGTCCCGGCTCATCGAGAACCACACCCGGGTCACCCCGAGCATGAAGGTGAACATCACGGTGAGGATGCCGATGATCGCGCCGACCGCGATCACGCTGGCCAGGCCGGAGAGGCCCACCGAGGCGAACGCCGAGGAGAAGCCGCTCTCCGGGTCGATCTCCCGGTAGTTCTGCATGCCGGTGAGCACCAGCGTGGCCAGCACGTACAGCACCATCGAGATGAGCAGGGAGTAGATGATCGCCTTGGGCATGTGCCGGCGGGCGTCGCGGGACTCCTCGGCGGCGGTGCTCATCGCGTCGTACCCGAAGACGGCGAAGAAGACGGTGGCCGCGCCGGTGAACGCCCCGCTGATGCCGAACGGGAAGAACGGCGAGTAGTTCGCCGTCCGGATGTGGAAGAAGCCGACCACGATGACCAGCAGCACCACGGCGACCTTCAGCCCGACCACGAACGTCTCGAAGCGGGCCGCCGTCTTGATGCCCAGGGTGAGCAGGTACGCGATGAGCAGGCAGAGCACCACGGCGAACAGGTCGACCACGTGCCCGTCGCCGGTGCCCGGCGCGCCGAGCATCCAGGCCGGCAGGTCGAGGCCCAGCTCGCCGAGGAGGAAGCCGAAGTAGCCGGAGATGCCGATCGCGACCACCGCCACGATCGCCGTGTACTCCAGCAGCAGGTCCCAGCCGATGAACCAGCCGACCGCCTCGCCGAGCACCACGTAGCCGTAGGTGTAGGCCGAGCCGGCCTTCGGGATCATGCCGGCGAACTCCGCGTACGACAGCGCGGCCGCCGCGCTGGCCAGGCCGGCGATCAGGAACGACACCAGCACGGCCGGGCCGGCGGTCTCGCTGGCGACCGCGCCGGCCAGGGCGAAGATGCCGGCGCCGATGATGCCGCCGATGCCGATCGCGGTGAGCTGCCACAGCCCCAGCGAGCGGGACAGCTGCTCGCTCGTGTCGGCGATCTCCTCGACCGGCTTGCGGCGGAAGATGCCGGTGCCGTTGCCTGCGGAGCTCATCGTCGTCCCCTTCACCCTCAGTGTCGAGTCCCGCCTGGGGACGTACGCCCCAACGACGCGACCCGGGCCCCGGTCACTCGACGACCGGGAGCACGACCTCGTTGCGGCGTAGGAACCAGGGCTTCCACGGTGGGTCGAAGCGGGCGTACCGGATCGCGCCGGTGGGGCTCAGCCCCGCCGCGGTGACCGCCCGGCCCAGCGCGGTTGCCCGCTGTTCGAACGCCTTCTCGCTCCACCGGCCGGAGAACCGCATGGCGGCGGCGAGCTGTGCGGGGACCTCCCGGACGGTGATCCGGGGATCCTCCGGTTCGGGCGCGGTGGCGGCGGTGAGCGCGCCCGGCAGCACGAAGCGCACCACCCAGCAGCCGGGTCGCTCGCCCTCCTCCTGCACCATCGGCGCCGTCCGCGCGATCTGCTCCGAGCCGGCGGACTCCTGCACCACCGGGGCGGTCATGGCGACCTTCCGCCGGGACCGGTTCGCCCCGGAGATGTACGCGGCCAGCGGTCGGAACCCGGCGTTGCCCGCCTCGAGGAACGACCCGTCGACGCGCAGCTCGGCGACCAGGTGGGCGGGGTACCGGCGCAGCTCGAAACCGGGGTGCCTGGCCACCACCCGGTACGGCTGCTGCTCGGTCATGGGCCACGCTCCCGGCCGTCAGGGCTCCTCGACAGCCACGCTACCGTCCGTTTCCTCCGGTTGAAGCGGAAGCCGGACCAGCCGCCAGTACTGCCGCCCGTTCTCGTCGCGTACCACGACCCCGAGCCGGGCCAGTTCCCGGCGCAGGTCCCGCGCGTCGTCGCGGCGGTGCGCGTCGACGGCGCGCTGCCGGGCGCGCAGCAGCGCGTCCGCGCCGGCCGGCAGCCCCGGCAGCCCCTCCACCCACCGCCGGTACGCGTCCCGGTGCGGGTCGGCCTCCTGCCACGGCCAGCCCTGCGCGGTGAACGCGGCGCGCAGCCGATCCCCGCTCAGGTCCGACTTCTCGCGGGTTAGTTCGGCGCCGTCGGAGTCGAGCAGCACCAGCGCCTTGCCGTCGACGAAGACGCAGGCGACCGAGGCGCGGGCGACGTCCCGGGCGTGGCCGTCGCGGTGCAGCCGCACCGCCGTCGGGTCGACCGTCACGGTGAGCCGTTCCCGCGTCCCGACGTACGCGACGAGCAGGCCGGCCAGCGCCGGCAGCGCCGTCCCGCCGGCCAGCGCCTGCCGCTCGGGCAACCCGGCCAGCAGCTCGAACCAGCCCTGGAACGGCACCCACGGCAGGTCGGCGAGCCAGCCGGACACGGCGGTCAGTGCCGCGCCCAGCCCCGCGCCGAGCAGCGGGAACCCGCCCCACATCAGCACCAGCTCCCCGACGCCGCCGTCGACCACGCTGGCCTGCTCCTCGGCGCGCACGCTCACGCCACCTCGCTCCGCAGGGTGCGGACCAGGCCGGCGGCGAGCGGTGCCACCATCCAGACCAGCAGGGACACCGCGAGCCGCCCCCACTGCCCGGCGGTCACCTCGGCGCCGAACAGCGGCTCCATGGTCACCGAGGTGTCCAGCCAGCGGGCCGGTCCGCGCAGCGCCGCGACCGTCATGGCCAGGATGCTCCACACGGTGGGCAGCAGCAGGTAGGTCACGATCGCCAACGGGGTGTTCAGCAGCAGCAGGCCGAAGGCGGCGCCCATCAGCGCGCTGGTGACCTGGAGTACGGCCGCGTGCCCCAGCTGGGACCAGTCGAAGACCCAGCTGCCCGCCCCGCCGGTGGCCCGGGCGGCCAGCGTGCCGGCGGTGGCCACCGCCAGGCTGACCGCCACCGAGGCCAGCGCGGCCAGCACCACCGCGGCGAGCTTCGCGACCACCACCCGTTCCCGGCGCGGCACCAGCGCGAAGGTGGTCAGCGCGGTGCGCTGCGACCACTCGGCGGTGATCGACAGGATGCCCAGCACGGGCAGCAGCAGCCCGACCGGCAGCAGCGACGCGGTGAAGAACGCGGTGAAACTCTGCGCGGCCTCGTCGAGGACGAACAGCTGCACGGTGACGATGGCGGCGGCGATCAGCCCGATGGTGACCAGCAGCCAGCCGCCGGCCCGGGTGTCGGCGAGCTTGCGCAGCTCCACCTCGGTCAACCGGACCAGCGACGGCCCGGCAGGCGTGGGACGGACGGTGACGGTGGGTGCGGCGGTGGTGGCGGTCATTTCACGGCTTCCTTCGTCGACGTGCCGGCGGTGAGGGTGAGGAAGAGCTGTTCGAGGCCGCCGCTGCCGGCGGGCCGTAGCTCGGTCAGGACGAGACCGGCGTCCGCGGCGGCCTGCCCCACCGCCTCGGCCTCGGCCCGCACCAGGAGCCCGCCGTCGGTGTCGGCGTCGGCGGGCAGGCCGGCCCGGTCCAGGGTCAGCCGCAGCGCGCGCGGGTCCCGGGCGCGGACCAGGGTGCCGGTGCCGGCGAGCAGGTCGTCCTTGCCGCCCTGCGCGACCACCCGGCCGGCGCCGATCACCACCAGGAGGTCGGCGACGGCCTCCACCTCGCGCAGCAGGTGCGAGGAGAGCAGCACCGTGCCGCCCCGGTCGGCGAAGTCGCGCAGCAGGCCGCGCATCCAGAAGATCCCCTCCGGGTCGAGGCCGTTGGCCGGCTCGTCCAGGATCAGCACCCGGGGGTCACCCAGCAGCGCCAGCGCCAGGCCGAGCCGCTGTCGCATCCCCAGCGAGTACGCCCCGACCCGCCGCTTCGCCGCCGCCGCGTTCAGCCCGACCAGGTCGAGCTTGGCGGCGACCTGCCGCCGGTCGACGCCCATGGTCCGGGCGGCCAGGGCGAGCGCCTCCCGGCCGGTGCGCCCCGCGTGCTGGGCCGAGGCGTCGAGCAGGACGCCGACCTCCCGCCCTGGGTTGGGCAGCTGCCGGTAGGGGCGTCCGGCGACGGTGGCCCCGCCGGACGTCGGCGGGGTCAGCCCGCAGATCATCCGCATGGTGGTGGACTTGCCGGCGCCGTTCGGGCCGAGGAAGCCGGTGACCGTCCCCGGCTCGCAGCGGAACGACACGTCGTCCACGACGGCGTGCGGACCGTACCGCTTGGTGAGGTGTTCGACCGTGATCATGCCGTCGAGCCTGTCGGGGCCACCCGGCGTCGCGCTGCGGCCGGCGGTCGAGAGCCGGGTACACCTGTGGCCACGGCGGGCGTCGACTTTGGTAGCTGCCGCCCGCGCCGGACGGCTAACTACCATTGGCGGGTGAGCAGTGCCGTCGTACCCGAACTTCCCTGGCTGTTGCCGGGGGCCCTGACCCCCGCGACCCCGGTGGCCCGCCGGACCACGCGGGACTGGCTGGTCGACGGGCTCACCTTCCTGCTCGCGCTGTGCTGGGTGCTGCTCGCCTTCGGGGACTCGGTCGGACCGGCGCCGGAGTTCGCCCTCAACGCCGGCCCGTCCTGGCTCAACGAGGTCGACCTGGTGGTCGGCCTGCTCAGCACGGCGGCCCTCTGGCTGCGCCGGCGCTGGCCGGTCGCGCTGGCCGTGGCCAGCCTGCCGCTGGCGGTCTTCTCGGTCACCGCGGCGGTGGCCCTGCTGATCATCCTGTTCACCGTGGCGGTGCACCGGCCGTTCCCGGTGGCGGGCGCGCTGGTCGGCGCGCACCTGCTGGTCACCCCCGTCTACCAGAGCCTGCGGCCCGATCCGGCCCTGCCGTTATGGGCGGCGACGGTCTGGACGGCGTCGTTCCTCGGTGGCGTGCTGGCCTGGGGGATGTTCGTCCGGGCCCGCCGCCAGCTGGTGACCTCGTTGCGCGAGCGGGCGCACCGGGCCGAGGCCGAGCAGCAGTTGCGCGTCGCCCAGGCGCGCCAGCTGGAACGCACCCGGATCGCCCGCGAGATGCACGACGTGCTGGCCCACCGGATCTCCCTGCTCAGCCTGCACGCCGGGGCGCTGGAGTTCCGGCCGGACGCGCCACCGGAGGAGGTGGCCCGGGCGGCCGGGGTGATCCGGGCCAGCGCCCACGCCGCCCTGCAGGACCTGCGCGAGGTGATCGGGGTGCTGCGCGCGGAGGTCGGCGGGGCGGAGGCGGAGACGCCGGAACGCCCCCAGCCGACGCTCGCCGACGTACCGGCGCTGATCGGCGAGTGCCGGGCGGCCGGCGTACGGGTGAGCACCGAGGACCTGGTCGTCGAGCCGGCGACGGTGCCCGCCGCGGTCGGGCGCAGCGCGTACCGGATCGTGCAGGAGGGGCTGACCAACGCCCGCAAGCACGCCCCCGGCGCGGTGGTCCGGGTCCGGCTGGCCGGCCGGCCGGGCGACGGGCTCACCGTGGAGATCCGCAATCCGTGGCCGGTGGGGGAGCCGCCCGAGCCGGCCATCCCGGGGGCCGGTACCGGCCTGGTGGGCATCGCCGAGCGGGTCACCCTGGCCGGTGGTCGGCTGGCGTACGGGCGGGACCCGGCGGGCGACTTCCGGCTCACCGCCTGGCTGCCGTGGCCGGCGTGACGGGGGAGGGCGCACCGGTCCGGGTGCTGATCGTCGACGACGACGCGCTGGTCCGCGCCGGGCTGTCGATGATCCTCGGTGGGGTGCCCGACGTCCGGGTGGTCGGCGAGGCCGCCGACGGCGCCGAGGTGCCGGCCGCGGTCGAGGCGTACGCGCCCGACGTGGTGCTGATGGACATCCGGATGCCCCGGGTGGACGGGCTGGCGGCGACCGAGGCGCTGCGGGCGCTGCCCCGGCCGCCGGAGGTGCTGGTGCTGACCACCTTCGACGCCGACGATCAGGTGCTGCGGGCGCTGCGCGCCGGGGCGGGCGGCTTCCTGCTCAAGGACACCCCGCCCGCCGAGATCGTCCAGGCGATACGCCGGGTGGCGGCCGGGGAGGCGACCCTCTCCCCGACGGTCACCCGCAAGCTGATCACCCACGTCACCGCCGGCGGGCCGGCCGGCCCGGATCCCCGCCGGGAGCGGGCGCTGCGGCTGCTCGACGGGCTGACCGGGCGGGAACGGGAGGTGGCCGTCAGGCTGGGGCGGGGCCGGACGAACGCGGAGATCTCCGCCGAGCTGTACATGAGCGTGGCGACGGTCAAGGCGTACGTGTCGCGGCTGCTGACGAAGCTGGAGCTCAACAACCGGGTGCAGGTGGCGCTGCTGGTACACGACGCGGGCCTGGTCTGACGCCCTTCCCTTGCTCTCCGGCATACACTCATTTTTGGTTGTATCACCGATGAGAGTATCGGAGCTGAGTGCATGGACGGTTTCATCGGACGTACCCGAGAGTTGGCCGTGCTCGACGGGATGCTCGACAAGGTCCGTCGAGGGGGACGAGCCGGCCGGCCGGGTCGTGCCCTGCTGATGCGCGGGCGGCGCCGGGTCGGCAAGTCGCGACTGGTGGAGGAGTTCGTCGAGCGCGCCGAGGTGCCGCACCTGTTCTTCACCGCCTCCGCCCAGCCCACCGTCACCGCGGACCTCGCCCTGTTCGTGGCGGCGGCCGCCGACTCCTCGTTGCCCGGGGCCCACCTCTTCGCGGCCCAGCGGCCGACGACCTGGGATGCTGCGCTCACCCTGCTCGCCGCCGCGTTACCGACCGACCGGCCGAGCGTCGTCGTCCTCGACGAGATGCCGTACCTGATCGCCACCGATCCGGGCTTCGAAGGCACCCTGCAGAAGGTCTTCGACCGGGAGTTCTCCCGGCGTCCCGTGCTGCTCGTCTGCGTCGGCTCGGACCTGGCGATGATGGAGGCGCTCAACGACTACGGACAGCCGTTCCACCAGCGAGCGACCGAGATGGTGATCCCGCCGCTGAGCCCGGCTGACGTCCGCGACATGCTCGGCCTCGCCCCGGCCGAGGCCTTCGACGCGTACCTGGTGTCGGGTGGGCTGCCGCTGATCCTCGACGAGTGGCCCGGCGGCGCTTCACTGAGCGACTACCTCGCCGACGCGGTGATCGATCCGACCTCGGCGCTGCTGGTCAGCGCGGAGCGGGCGTTGGCGGCCGAGTTTCCGACGCAGTCGCAGGCGGGCCTGGTGCTGCGAGCCATCGGCTCCGGTGAGCGGACCTTCTCCCTCATCGCCCGGGCCGCGGGCGATCTGCCGCAGGCCTCGCTCAACCGGGCGCTGCGCCTGCTGACCGACAAGCGCATCGTCGACGTGGCGGTTCCGCTGTCCACCCGGCCCTCTCGGGAGACCCGCTACACGGTCGCCGACCCCTACCTCCGCTTCTGGTTGTCCTTCCTCGGCCCCCACCTTCCGGAGATCGAGCGCGGCCGGGGCGACCTGACCCTGGAGCGGATCAGGACGTCGTGGGCGTCGTGGCGGGGCCGTGCGATCGAGCCCGTCGTCCGGGAGTCGCTGCGCCGACTACCCGCGGGCCACCTTCCGGACGGCACCGCGGTGGTCGGCGGCTACTGGACGCGTACGAACGACCCTGAGATCGATCTGGTCGGTGCCGACCGGGGGCCGGTCGCTCGCCGGATCACCTTCGTCGGTTCCGTCAAGTGGCTGGAGAGCCGGCCCTTCGACACCCACGACCTGGGGCGGCTGCTCGCGCACCGGGCCCGGATGCCCGGGGCCGACGAACGCGTCGAGCCGGTCGTGGTGTCCCGCGGTGGGACGGCCGTGGAGGGCGTACGGGCCCTGTCGGCGGAGGACCTCCTCACCGCGTGGCGCGATTGAACTTTCGTCCGGTTCGGGCCGTACCACTGGCCGAGGATGCGCTGCGGCGATCAGCCGCAATCGCTGCCGAGCTGCGGGAGGCCTGCCTTGCGAGTTGGTGAGCAGTCGACGGATCCCATCGATCAGATCCTGGGTGAGGTGCCGGTGCCGGCGCCGCTGACACCGGAGGACGTCCGGCTCGCGGTCCGGGCGGTGGTGGTGCACGCCGCCGAGGAGTGGCCCAACGGGCCGCTGTGCCGCAACGACGGCGCGTCGTACCCGTGCCGCCTGCACCGCTGGGGCCGCCGGGTGCTGGAGACGCACGGGCTCAACGAGCGTCAGATCGACGCGCTGATCCGGCACGGCAACCCCTTCGTGCACGTGCCGTTCCCGTTCACCTTCAACGGTCCCGCCGCCGCCCGGGCCGACCGGCCGGCCCCGGTCCACCCGGGCCGTACCCCGACCGACCGGCCGGCCCACGGCCATCCGACGCGCGGCCAGACCGGCCGGGTCACCGCACCGGGAGTCCGGCCCGCCGTCCGGTCCGGTGGGCCCGGCCGTCCGGTGGCACCCCCCGCCACCGCGCCGCGCTGGCCCCGGGCGAGCTGAGCGGAGGTACGACCGCCCGCATCGCCCGGGCGCCACCTCGCCGGCCGGCCCGACGGTCCCCTACCCCCGGGCCGGCCGGCGATGTCCCCGCCGACCGGTGTGCGCGAGGTGGCGGCGTCCCACGGAGGGGACACCGCCACGTCGGGTGGATCGTTCGGCTCAGTCGCCGCTGCCCACCCCGCAGTTCGGGGCGGACCAGGAGGTCCGGTTCGTCGTCCGGTCGCTGTTGTTCTCCCGCCGCGAGTCCACGTGCACGTGGGTGCTGTGGCCAGGGTACCCGGGGCCGAGGATCCCGCTGAACCCGTGGTTGCGCGAGGCCCGGGCGAGCTCGCACAGCGACCTGTTCCGCGAGGTCAGGTCGGCGGCGTTGCCGTAGAGGTGCTGGCTGTCCGACGCGCCGCCGACCTGGTTGTTGCAGGTGGTGCTGCGGAAGCCGCTGGTGACGTTGATTGGCTGGTCGCCCAGCCCCCGGCGCAGCGCCTCCAGCTTCCACATGGTCCGCACCGCGTTGGCCCGGGTCTGGTCCGCCGACAGCGGGCCCCCGCTCCACCCGCCGCGGCCGCAGCCGTTGTCCAGCTCCGAGTAGCTGAAGTGCGCCGGGGTGCAGTCGTTGTCCTGCAACTGGTAGAGCTTGTTGAAGGTCTGCGGTCCGGCGATGCCGTCGCTGCGCAGCCCGTACGCCGTCTGGAACCGCTTGACCGCGGCGGCGGTCTCCGGTCCGTAGCGGCCGTCGATGCGGACGATCCCGCCGGCGCCGGCCCAACCCGCGACCCGGATCTGCAGCTGACGCACGTCGTTGCCGGAGCTCCCGGCGGAGAGGGTGCGTTGCCAGGTGTAACAGCCGTCGGCGTGGGCCGCTGGAGCCGCGACCACCGCGGCGATCGCGGCGCCCGGCAGCGCCAGGGCGAACGCGACGGCAGCTCGCTTCAAGGTGTTCACGCGCACAGAAGTCCTCCGATAGGAGAGCGATTGAGGTGACCCGTCAGGACATCGACCGGAACGTCCCGCGCTTTTCACCCTGACAGTTCGGCTGCCGGTTGGTGGCGATTAATGAGAATTGTCCTCACGATCGGCCGTCCCTGGGCATTCCCTGGGAATTGCGATGATTTGCGAAACACCCATTCGGAGCAGACATCGCGGGATCGGAATGGACGACCCGGCAGGTCGGGAAGGTGACACGGGGGAGTCGGCGGGCACACTCCGGGTGATGTCGCCGCCCGGTCCCGGCCCGGTAACGTCAGGCGCGGCGGTGTGACGGGGGAGGTGGACGTGGCACGCGGTGGCGTCTTCTGCGTCGAGGGGCAGTGGCACCGGGACCTCAACGAGCGCGGCTCCGTGCTGCCCACCCTGGAGCTGCTGGAACGGCTCGGGCGGATCCGCTTCATCCACAAGGACGCCGCCACCCGGGACGAGCTCTTCTACTTCCTCGACCGCTGGCTGCTCAAGCAGTACGCCGACTACCGGGTCGGTTTCTTCGCCATGCACGGCGAGCCGAGCCGGCTCTGCCTCACCGACTGGGATTCCGTCGAGCTGACCGACGTGGCGCAGCGGATGGCCGGCCGGTGCGAGGGACGCCGGCTCTATTTCGGCAGCTGCTCTGTGCTGCGGGCCTCCGACGCCGTGCTGCGCGACTTCCTGGAGGTCACCGGAGCGGCCCTGATCTGCGGTTTCACCCGCGACGTCGACTGGGTCGAATCGGCCGCCTTCGAAACCGTGCTGCTCGACGTGCTCGCCAACGGCCAGCGGCACAACGCCGCCGAGCTGCGGATGGGCTCGGCGCACTGGGCGCCGCTCGCGGCGTACCTCGGTTTCCGGGTGATCTACGCCAACGGCCGCGCCTGGCGCCCGCCGTCCCGGCCCCGGGTCCCCACCCAGGCGGCTCCCGGCGGGGTCGCCGGCCGGGCCCGCTGACCCGGCCCGGCCGCGGCCGGAGCACGCCGGCCCCGGCCTGGTAGAACCGACGCATGGCACGCACCATCGCGAGCAACACCCGGGTCGACCGGGACGCCCTGATCGAGTTCATCCGCCCCCGACACCGGGTCCTGCTGATGACCACCCGGTCCGACGGCCGGCCGCAGTCCTCGCCGGTCTCCTGCGGCGTCGACGCCCAGGGCCGGCTGGTCATCTCCACCTACCCCGAGCGGGCCAAGGCGGCCAACATCCGCCGCGACCCGCGCGTCTCCGCGTGCGTGCTCTCCGACGACTGGGACGGCCCCTGGGTGCAGGTCGACGGCACCGCCGAGGTGCTCGACCTGCCGGACGCCCTGGAGCCGCTGGTGGAGTACTTCCGCAGCATCTCCGGCGAGCACCCGAACTGGGACGAGTACCGGCAGGCGATGGTCCGCCAGGGCAAGTCCCTGATCCGGATCACCATCGAGAGTTGGGGGCCGATCGCCACCGGCGGCTTCCCGGCCCGGCTGACCTAAGCCTCAGTACGCGGCGGTGAACCGCATGTTCTCGAAGCGCGGGTTCTCGATCTCGTCGACGATGGCGACCGCCAGGTCCTCGTAGGTCAGCACCGAACGGCCGCCCTCGTCGACCACCGGGTGCTCGGTGCCGGTGCGGTAGCGGCCGGTCCGCTCGCCCGGGTGGAACTCCACCGGCGGCGGGGACAGATACGTCCAGGTCAGCCCGTCGGCCGAGGACCGGTAGAGGGCGAGGGCGTCGGCCTGGCCCAGCGCCGCGTCCCGGTACTCGTCGGGGAAGTCCGGCTCGTCGAGGAGCGGCGTGTCGTTCGGCGTCAGCAGGGTCGCCCCGCCGCCGACGTGGATGAGGCGGGGCGGGTTCGGCACGTCCCGCAGGACGGTGACCAGGTTCTCCGCCGCGTCCCGCCAGAGCGCCCGCTCCCCGCCGCCGATCGCCACCACGATGACGTCGGCGTCGGTTGCCAGCTCCCGGACGCTCTGCGCCGAAGTGGCGTCCCCGGTCACCACCTTCACCCCGGCGGGCAGCCAGGTGAGCGCCTCCGGGCGGCGGACCGCCGCCGTGACCCGGTGTCCCCGATCGGCCGCCTCCGTGACGATCCGCGAGCCCGCGGCACCGGCGCCGTACACCACGACGTTGCTCATGCCGTCCAGGCTATGGACCGGCCCGGCCGCCCGTCGGCGGAACGGCTCAGTCGACCAGGGCGGAGTAGACCAGCTGGCGCAGCTGCGAGCGCAGCGGATAGGTGCTCGACGGCATCAGCTGGGTGAACAGCAGCGCGGTGACCTCCTCCACCGGGTCGACCCAGAAGGCCGTGCTGGCCAGGCCGCCCCAGTAGTACTCGCCGACGCTGCTGGGCACCCGGGCGGGCACCGGGTCCTGCACCACGGCGAAGCCCAGGCCGAAGCCGATGCCGTCCAGCACCGTCTCGGCGAACCCCTCCGGCTCGAACGACGCCAGGTCGCCGCCGCCGGGCAGGTGGTTGCGGGTCATGTAGCGGACCGTGCGGGGCGCGAGCAGGCGTACGCCACCCAGCTCGCCGCCGCGCAGCAGCAGCTGGGTGAACCGGTGGTAGTCGGCGGCCGTGGAGACCAGCCCGCCGCCGCCGGAGAGGCAGTCGGGGCGGTTCAGCGCGGCCGCCCCGATCCGGTCGACGCGGACCGCCTGCCCGGTGCCGGGGTGCGGGGTGTAGAGGGCGGCGAGCCGCTTGGCGTCCGGCTCGTCGACCCACCAGCGGGTGTCGGTCATGCCCAGCGGGGTGAGGATCCGCTCGGTGAAGAACGCGTCCAGGCGCTGCCCGGAGACCACCTCGACCAGCCGGCCCAGCACGTCGGTGGAGACGCCGTAGTTCCAGCCGGTGCCGGGCTGGAACATCAGCGGCAGCCGGGCCATCCCGGCCGAGGCGCCGGCCAGGTCCAGCCCGGCCGGCACGCCCAGGTCGTAGCCGGCGGCGCGGTAGAGGGCGTCGACCACCGAGCTCTGCGCGAAGCCGTACGTCAGGCCGGAGGTGTGGGTGAGCAGGTGCCAGACCCGGATCGGCTCGATCGCCGGCACCGTGTACGGCTTGAGCGCCGAACCCTTGTCGAAGACCCGGACGTCGGCGAACTCGGGCAGCCAGCGGCTGATCGGGTCGTTCAGCTCGAAGTGGCCCTCCTCCCAGAGCATCATCGCCGCGACGGAGGTGATCGGCTTGGTCATCGAGTAGATGCGCCAGAGGGTGTCCCGCTCCACGGGCGCGCCGGCCTCCACGTCCCGCATGCCGTACGTCGAGGAGTGGGCGATCTCGCCGCGGCGGGTGACCACGATCTGCCAGCCGGCGAGCCGGCCGTCGTCAACGTACCGGCCGAAGTGTCGGTCGATGCGCGCGAGCCGCGCCGGGTCGAAGCCGATGAGGTCCGGGTCGGTAGTACGTGCCACGCTCACGTCGCCGAACCTACTAGCCGGTACGCCGGCGGCGGAAGGCCCACGACCGCTGTCGGTGCCGCCGCATAGGGTGGTGCGATGCCCGAGCCGACCGAGGACGTGACCTTCCGCCAGCAGGACTGGTACGCCGAGGAACTGGTCGACCGGCACTTCGTCAACTGCGTCTTCCACGACGTCGACCTCACCGAGGCGGTCAGCCGGAACGCCTCCTTCACCGGCTGCACCTTCGGCAACGTGCGGTTCAACTCCTCCCGGCACGTCGACTCGGCCTTCACCCGCTGCGTGTTCAAGCGGTGCAACTTCTTCGAGGCGGAGTTCACCGGCTGCAAGCTGGTGGGCAGCACCTTCGACCAGTGCGACCTGCGGGGGCTGCGGGTCGCCGGCGGCGACTGGTCGTTCGTCGCGCTGCCCGGGGCGGACCTGCGCGGGGTGAGCTTCACCGACGTGCGGATGCGGGAGGCCGACCTGACCGGGGCCAACCTGACCGGGGCGACGGTGACCGGCGTCGACCTCTCCGCCGCGCAGCTGCACGCCGTCCGGCTGGGCCGGGCGGACCTGCGCGGCAGCGACCTCACCGCGCTGGACCCGACGGCGGTCGAGCGGGCCGGCGCGGTGATCGACCCGGAGCAGGCGCTGGTGCTGGCCCAGGCGCTGGGCTTCGAGATCCGCTGATTCCCGGTGGGACTCGACTGGCTCCGAACCGGACGGACGGCTATAACTGACAGGAAAGTTTCCGTTACTACCGCTTGGTAACGAACTGGAAACGCCCCTGCCCCCGCAGGTGGCGCAAGAGGCCGTTCGGATGAAAACGTGAGGCGGCTCACGCAGCGACCCGCGACCGCCGCGCGGGCGCGACCGTGGGTGGGGAGAGCGGAGAAGCGGTGACGGACGACGAGCCGAGACGGACGGGGTTCGACCGGGGCCTGAGCACGGCACGTCGGATCGCCCGGCACCGGCACCGTCGTCGGTGGACCGTCGAGGCGCTGACCGCCGTCGTCTGCCTCGCCGCGCTGGTGGCGTACCTCAGCATCGATCCGAAGCCCGAGCCGCGCGGTGAGGGCGAGGCGCCGCCCGGCGCGGCCTCCACGCCGGCCGGCCGCCCGACCGGCCTGCCCGGCCAGGTGACCGAGGCCGGTGTCGCGTCGCCGGGGCTGCGGCCCCGGCAGCGCCCGCCGACGCCCGCACCGTCGCCCTCGCTGACCCCGACGCCGGCGCCGAAGCCGCCGACGCCGCTGCTCAGCGTGGACCGGGCCGACGTGCCGGCCATGGTGGACCTGACCCACCTCGGCGGCCGGGACTGGGTGCACTGGGGGCTGCGCGGCCCGGACTCCGTGGTCCGCAAGCGCGGAGGCTCGGGCGAGATCCGCGACGCGGGCGGGCCGGGCGCGCGCAGCAGCTACGACACCGACCCGGAGCTGTTCGGCTGGCGCGACGGCGCCCCGGTGCAGGGCGAGGGTGGCACCTCGACCGGCATCCACACCTGCCACGTCGGCAACGGCTTCCGCCTCGCCGTGCTCGGCAGCGGCGAACTGCGCACCGTGCACCTCTTCGCCGGGCTCTGGATGGCCCGCGGCCGGCTCGACGTGCGGCTCTCCACCGGCGGCCCGACCAGCACCCTGCGCCTGGAGGATCCGCACACCAACCACAGCGCCCAGTTCGTCGTCCGATTCCGGGTCGCCCCGGGGCAGAAGCTGCTGATCTCCTGGACCAACGAGGAGACCTTCAACGACTGCGGCAACGTCGCGCTGCGCGCGGTCGCCCTGCGCTGACCCGGTTCGCCGGCTCTGGGCGGCCGGCCGGAGTAGCGTGGGCGCGACGACGGCGACGAGGCGCGGGAGGCGGGGCCGTGACGGCGAGCGAGCAGGTGCTGGACAGCCCCGAGGGCTGGGTGGCCGACCACATCCGACGGTACGTCGAGACCGGCGGCGAGCAGGGGCACGAGTGGCGGCCGGGCGTCTTCACCCTGCTGCTGACCACCCGTGGCCGTCGCAGCGGCAAGTTGCGCCGGACCGCGCTGATCTACGGCCGCGACGGCGACGACTACCTGGTCGTGGCCTCGCTGGGCGGGGCGCCGCAGCATCCGGCCTGGTACCTGAACCTGCTCGCCGATCCCGAGGCCGAGGTGCAGGTGGGCGCGGAGACCTTCGCGGTGCGGGCGCGGACCGCCGGGCCCGCGGAGAAGCCCCGGATGTGGCGGACGATGGTCGACATCTGGCCGGCGTACGACGACTACCAGACCAGAACCGACCGGGAGATCCCCGTGGTGGTGCTGGAGCGGGTCTGACCCTGGAGAGGCTGTCACGGAACCCACGAGCCGCGCCGCATCGCCGCCCGGCTGCGGGAAGCCGCCGCGGCGGCCGGCTGAGCCGGCGGGTGCAGGGTCCCGTTCCGGACGGGCCCCCGCACCCGTTCTCAGCAGGCGATCGGCTTCACCCAGGAGCACTCCAGCCCCTCGGGGGCGCGCGGCGCGTCGGGCGCCACCGGCGGCGCCACCCGCGCGGTGCTCACGCTCTTCTCGGTGTACGACGCCAGCGCGATGGCGATCTGGTCCTCCAGCCCCTTCACCGACGAGGCCAGGTAGTTGTTGAGCACCACGGAGAAGGCCAGCACCCGGCCGTCGGCGTCGGTGACGTAGCCGGAGAGGCCGGAGACCCCGGTCAGGCTGCCGGTCTTGGCGTGCACGTTGTTCGCCGCCGGCGTGTTGCGCATCCGGCTGCGCAGCGTCCCACCGACGAAACGCTCGGCGTTGCCGGCGATCGGCAGGGCGGCGTACCAGTCGGCGAACCAGGGCTCGGCGCGCACCGCCGCGAGCAGGGCGACGAACTCGGCCGGCGGGATGAGGTTGCGCCGGGACAGCCCCGAGCCGTCGCGCTGGCGCAGGGTGCCGGTGTCCATGCCGGTGTCGGCGACGTACTCGCTGATCGCGGTCAGCCCCGCCGACCAGGTGCCCGAGCCGGAGATGACCCGCCCGATCTCCTTGGTGAGCACCTCGGCGTGCCCGTTGTTGGACAGCTTCAGGAACGGCACCATCAGCTCGACCAGGGTCATCGAGTCGTGCCGGGCCACCGGTGCCGCGTCGTCCGGGGTGGCCCGGCCGAGCACGGTACGCCCGAGCACCCGCACGCCGTGGCGGCGCAGCGCGGCCCGGAAGACGTCGGCGGCGTACCCGGTCGGTTCCCAGACGGTCATCCAGTCGCTGGACGGCGCGTCGCCGACGGCGATCTGGCCGGTGACCACCACGGTGTTGGTGCCGTGCTCCCGTTCGAAGGTGATCGTGGTCTCGCCCTCGGCCACCGTCTCGGCCCGGTTGTCGATCCGCACGTAGCCGTTGGGCGGCGTCATGGTGATCGTCGGCGGCGCGCCCGCGCTCGCGGCCGGGGCGGCCTGCACGATCACGGTGCCGGCGTCGTAGTCGGTGTCCGGGGCGACGGTCAGCGCCGAGACCTGCGCCGCGTAGTAGTACGACTCGTCGTCCCACGTCCAGTCCGGACCGAGCCGGGTGCGGTCGTAGCGGGTGTCGTCGGCGACCAGGTTGCCGGTCACCACCCGTACGCCGTCCGCGGCCACCTCGGCGGCGAGCGCGTCGTAGTCGGCGGCGAGCATCGTCGGGTCGCCGCCGCCGCGCAGGTAGAGGTCGCCGGAGACCAGCCCGGCCCGGCGCTGCCCGGTGGAGTGCACGTCGGTGGTGAACCGGTGCCCCGGGCCGAGCAGTTCCAGTGCCGCGGTCGAGGTGAGCAGCTTGGTGTTGGAGGCGGGGATCAGCCGGCGGTCACCGTTGCGGTCGTACAGGGTCTGCCCGGTGGCGGTGTCCACCACGACCACGCCCGCCTGTGCCCCGGTGAGCCGGGCGTCGGCGAGGATCGCGTCGATGGTGGCGTGCAGCCGGGTGGCCGCCGGGGTCGGCGACTCGGCGGTGGCGGGGAGGGCGCCGGCGGTGGCCACGGTGGCGGCGAGCGTCGCCAGCGCCAGACTCCGGGTAAAGAGACGACGATGCATGCGTCGACGCTGTCATGGAGATTTCCGCCAGGCAAGACTCCCCGCCGAAAGTTTTTTCCGGATCTCGGTCCGGGTGCGGCGGGGCGGCGGCTGACCGGCCCCGGCCACCTCGATCCCAGCGTACGGCGCCAACGGCGCTGAGGAGCGGAAACGCCGCAGGCGCGGGGGCGCTCCCACAGAGCCCGGTCTATTTGACGGACGCCCGCTCAGGGGGCACGGTGGGGGTGAGGGGGCTGCGCGATGCGCCCCGATTCGCCGGGCGACGACAGGTTCGCCATCAGGTGCGCGCTTCGCCACTCCGCGCGAGGCCCCGCTGCCGAGAACCCATGAGGAGTTCCGACATGCTCAAGATGACCGACAACGCCGTGATGGTGATCCGCGACCTCGCCCTCCAGCAGGACGTCGCCCAGGACGGCGGGCTGCGCATCGCCGCGGACACCGACGCCGGCTCGCTCACCATCGAGCTGGTGCCGGAACCGGCGCAGGGCGACAAGGTGGTCGACAACCAGGGCGCCCGCATCTTCCTCGACCCGGACGCCGCCGAGCTGCTCGAAGACACCTCGGTCGACGCGGTCGTCGACGACGAGGGCGTCGTGCAGTTCGGCTTCACCGAGAAGGAGTGACTCAACCGGCCCGGCGCGCCTCGCCGCCCCGGTGCGGCCGGGTGGGACGTCCGCGTTCCTCCTCGCCGCGCCACGGGCCGGGGCGCTGGTCCCGGGCCGGCCGGGTCAGCGTGGCCAGCACGTGCGCCAGATGGTGCGACGTGCTCCACGCCGTCCAGTTGGTCGGTGAGCCCGCACCGGCCACCCGCCGGGCGCGGCGCAGCAGCTCGTGGTCGCCCCAGGAGAAGCCGGCCCCGGCCGGCGGCCAGTGCGGCGCCGCCACCAGCGTGCGGCACAGGTCGGCGAAGCGCTCGTCGCCCCGGCCGCCCCGCCGCGACCAGCGGTAGACCCACCAGGCGCCGTCCGCCGTGTACCGCACCGTGGGGAACCGATCACCCGGCCCCTCCCCGGCGGGCGACGCGGCGGCGACGCCGTAGTCGCCGTACCCGACGCCGAGGTCGGCGAGGCGCTGCCAGAGCAGCCAGTCCCAGCGGTCCAGGCGTACCGGCTCGTCGGTGGGGAGGCGGGACAGCGTCGGCGGCATCCCGCCGGCCGCCACGGTCACCGTGCGCCAGGCGTGCCGGCGCGCCCAGTCCACCAACCGCCGAACCCGTGGCTCGGTCACCCGCAGGTCGGCCGGGCAGCAGACGTCGCCGGCGTCGATGAGCAGGTCGCACTGCTCCGGCACCAGCCGGCCGTACCGCCAGATCCGCTCCGCCGCGGCGGTGGTCGCGTCCGGCCCGGCCCGGTCCTGGCCGGCCCGCAGCCGGACAACCGCGCGCCGGGCGTACGCCTGCGCCGCGACGCCGTGCGCCACCAGCCGGCGGTCGCTGTCGGCCAGCCCGATCACCGGCACCACCGGTACGCCCCAGCGGACCAGCTCGGTCTCCGGCACCTCGGGCAGGGCGGAGACGTCGACCGCCGGGACGAGCCCGGCCGGCAGCCGGCCGAGCAGGTCGAGCGTGATCGGGTCGACTGTGGAGAGTTCGAGGACCGGAGCGAGCAGTGGAGCCACGGCGCCGTCCAGATGGGACAGCGCCTCCAACTCGCCCCGCCGGCTGGCGAGGATGGGGTGGTAGACCGGTTCCGCCACCCGACCCCGGTGGGCGGGCACCATACTTCAGCCTAGCCAGACATTCGCCTGCATCACAGGGTTGAACGGCCGGTGGTGACCGGAAACCGTTGCGGCCGACCGCCGATCGGCCCGGCCGAAGTCAGGGGTGGGCCGGCCGCTCGGGCCGTGCTTGACTGGCCGGTGCCGCCGACGCTGAGGAGCAGCCGATGCCGCAGGACGCCCGGATCCTGCTCGTCCCGGGGAGCACCCGGGCCGGGTCCACCAACACCGCCGCCCTGCGTACCGCATCCGCCCTGGCGGTGCCGGGGGTGACCACCACGCTGTACGACGCGCTGCCGGAGCTGCCCGCCTTCGACCCGGACCAGGTCGACACGCCGCCCCCGCCGGTGGTGGCGCTGCGCGCCGCGCTCGCCGATGCCGACGCGGTGCTCTTCTGCACCCCCGAGTACGCCGGCACCCTGCCGGGCAGCTTCAAGAACCTGCTCGACTGGACGGTCGGCAACGGCGACCTGTACGACAAGCCGGTGGCCTGGGTGACCGTGGCCGCGCCCGGCCGCGGCGCCGGGGCGGAGCAGACCCTGCGGATGGTGCTGGGCTACCTCGGCGCCGACATCGTCGAGCCCGCCTGCGTACGCCTGCCGGTGCCCCGCGACGGGGTCGGCGCGGACGGGTTGCTGGCCGACGCGGAGCTGCGGAACGGTCTGGCCGACGTGCTGGGCCACCTCGGCGCGCAGGTCGGCCGGGCCGTCGCCGTGCCGGCCTCCGGTCCACCCGCCCGCCCCTGACCGGGCGCCGGCGGGCGGTCCGGCTCCGCTGCCGGCTCAGTCGTCGTCCCCGTGCCGGTCGCCGCCGTGGTCGTCGCCGCCCCGATCGTCCCCGCCGTGCCGCCGGTCGTCGTCTCCGTCGTCGCTGTCGTCCGGGCCGTCCCGGCGGTCGCCGGTCTCCGGCCGGACGCGCAGCACCGCACCGGTGTCCCGGTCGACGTGGACGTCCCAGCCGGCGACGCCGGCCATCACCTCGACGCTCCACACCGGACGGCCGTGCTCCCGCTCGGCCTCGACGTCGACGACCCAGCCGCCGCCCACCGCGGCGAGGGCGACCGCCCCGGCCCGGTCCCGGCCGACCCCGACCGGCGTCGCCCCGACGGTGGACGGCCTGTCGTCGGGCGTGGGAGTGTCGCCGACGCCCGTGACGGCGAGGGCGGCGCGCGGGGCGCCGGCCTGCCGGTCGGCGGCGGTGACGCCGAGGGCCGCGCCGGTCACCGCCAGCACCGCCACGCCACCGGCCGAGGCCAGGATCAGAGAGGTACGCCCCATGATGTCCACCTTCCGTCGGTCCCGTTCGCTGTCCTGCCGAGCATCGACCGGAGGCGGATAGCGGCGCGCTGTCCCGACGCTAAGCGGTGGTTATCCCGGCGGTCGGCCCAGCCGCAGGCGCACCACGGCCCCGCCGCCCGGCCCGGTGCCGAGTTCGAGGTGACCGCCGCCGGCCCGGGCCGCCCGGTCGGCGATATCCAGGCCGAGGCCGGTCGACCCGGCCCCGCTGGACCCCCGCCGGGCCGCCCCGGCGGGCAGCCCGGGCCCCTCGTCGGCGACGGTCAGCAGCACCCCGTCGGCGTCCGTCGCCAGCCGCACGGCGAACGGGGTGCCGTCCGGGGTGTGCGCGAAGACGTTGCCCAGCAGGGCGTCCACCACCGCCGCCAGCTCGTCGGCCGCCACCCCGACAGGCAGCGGCCCCGGCGCCAGCTCCAGGGTCACCCGCCGACCGGTGTCCTCGGCCAGCACCGACCAGAACGCCACCCGCTCGCCGACCACCGCCGCCGCGTCGCTGACCGCGCGGCCGGCGGTGGGCGAGCTGCGCCAGCGGGCCTCGCGGATCAGCCCGCTGACCGCCCGTTCCAGCCCGTCGACGGCGGCGGTCACCCGGGCCGCGTCGTCCGGGTCGCGCAGCGACTCCGCCTCCAGCCGCAGCGCGGTCAGCGGGGTGCGCAGCCGGTGCGACAGGTCCGCCACCTGCTCCCGCTCCTCCCGCAGCAGCACCTGGATCCGGCCGGCCAGGTGGTTGAGCGCGCCGGCCACCTCGCGCAGCTCCGCCGGCCCGGCCGGCTCGACCCGGGCGTCCAGCTCGGCGTTGGCCAGCCGGTGGGACACCGTGGACAGCTCGGTGATCGGACGGGTGAGCGAGCCGGCGAGCCGGTCGGCGACCACCAGCCCCACCACCACCAGGAGCGCGCCGAGCAGCGCCAGCACCGTCCACGCCCGGGTCACCCCGGCGGTCAGCTCGGCCCGGGGCACCACCGTCCGGATCACCGCCGCCCCCTCCGGCCGGCCCTGGACGGCGATCACCACCTCCCGCCCGCCGTCGGACTCCGCGGTCAGGCTCTGCCCGCGCGCGGCCAGCGCCACCGCCGGCGTACGCGGCGCGGGCGCGCCCAGCACCGTGCCGTCGGGCAGGAAGACGGTGACCGGCCGCCCCGACTCGACGACGAGCTGCTCGACGGTGATCCGGACCGTGTCGAGCTCGGCGGTGCCGACCACCGGCACCAGGCTCTGCGCGTCGGCCGTCGCGCGCACGGTCGCCCGGTCCTCGGCGACGGTGCGGACCAGCAGCGCCAGCGGCACCAGGAAGGCGATCAGGGTGAGCACGCTGACCGACGCGACCAGCAGGGCCAGCCGTCGCCTCACCCGACGGTCCCGGGCGGCGGCGCCAGCCGCACGCCGACGCCCCGGACGGTGTGCAGGTAGCGGGGCTGCTGGGCGTTCTCGCCGAGCTTGCGGCGCAGCCAGGACAGGTGCACGTCGACGGTCTTGTCGGCGCCGCCGTACGGGATCCGCCACACCTCGGTGAGCAGCTCCCGCTTGGTCACCACCTGCCCCGGTCGGCCGGCCAGGTGGTGCAGCAGGTCGAACTCGCGCGGGGTCAGCTCCACCGGGACCCCGTCCAGGCTGACCTGGCGGGTACGCGGGTCGATCCGCAGTCCGCCGACCACCAGCGCCGGGTCGGCGTCCCGGTCCTCCGGGGCGGCCCGCCGCAGCACCGCGCGGGCCCGGGCGTCCAACTGCGCGGCGGTGAACGGCTTGACCACGTAGTCGTCCGCCCCGGCGTCGAGGATCCGGACGATCTCCCGCTCGTCGTCGCGCGCGGTGGCCACGATGACCGGCACGGAGCTGATCGCCCGGAGCATCCGTAGCAGCTCGGCACCGTCCAGGTCGGGCAGTCCCAGGTCGAGCACGACCAGGTCCGGCCGGTCCTCGAGCGCGTCCCGCAGGCCGGTCAGGGCGGTGGAGGCGGCGGCCACGGCGTGCCCGCGGTCCCGCAGCGCGCGGATCAGCGGCGTACGGATGGTGAGATCGTCCTCGATCAGCAGCAGGCGGGCCACACCTGGCAGGCTAATCCGTGGCGCCGCTGCCGGCCGCCCGCCGCAACCGTCCCTTAACCCTGCCCTGGGCGCGCCGCAACCCGGCGTCCGGCAGACTCGGGGCATGCCCGGTCGCCCCCTGCTCGCCGTGCTCGGCTGGCTCGCCACCGCGGTCGCCGCGCTGCTCATCGGCCTGGCGGCGATCCGGCTGGTGGGGGAGAGCATCAGCGGCACCCCGGGTGGCGTACGCAGCCAGGAGGAGGTGCGGCGGGCGCTCGCGACGGCGCCGCCGTCCGCCGCCGGGGTCACCCCGCCGGCCGCCGGCCCGACACCCTCCGGCGGCGCCGTCACCTCGGCCGCGGGCGCGCGTCGGGCGCTGGCCACCACCGGCGGGACGGCGGTGGCCGAGTGCGGGCCGTCGGGGGTACGGCTGGTCTCCTGGGCGCCGGCGCAGGGCTACCGGGTCCGCGACGTCGACCGGGGCCCGGACGAGCACGTCGAGGTCCGCTTCGCCGGCCCGGAGGGCGAGGACGAGCTGAGGGTGGTCTGCGTCGGCTCCCCGCCCGTGCCCCAACGCCGCCGCTGAGGCAACGACCGGCCGTTCCACCTGGCGGTGCTGACCTGAAAGCCCGGACACGGGCGCACGGCGCCGCCCGACCCCTGGGTCGTCACGTCGCCGCGCTCCGGCCGTCTCCCACCACCGCAGCCCTTCGGCGGTACGCCAGCGGGGACCTGGCTCGACAGCCGCGGGTACGCAGCCGTCAGTGTGGTCGATGCCCGTTGCGCGGGGCGGCAAACCTCGGGCGGGTGGGGAATTCCACCATCTGACAGTCCCGGCGTGACGGAGGCCCGGGCCGGGTATGAGCGCGTCATGGAGCATTTCACGATCGCGACCGTCGCCCAGAAGAGCCCGGACTTCCGCCGGGTGCTCTGGACCGGTGAGAAGACGCAGCTTGTGATCATGACCATCCCGCCGGGCGGTGAGATCGGTGAGGAGGTGCACGACGGGATCGACCAGATCCTGACCTTCGTCAGCGGTACCGGCGAGGCGCGGGTGGCGGGGGAGACCAGGGAGGTCGTCCAGGGCGACCTGGTGGTGGTGCCGGCCGGCACCAAGCACAACTTCGTCAACACCGGGCCGAACCCGCTGGTGCTCTACACCGTCTACGGCCCGCCGGAGCACGCCGACCAGGTGGTGCACCGGACGAAGGAGGAGGCCGACGCGGCGGAGGCGGCCGGCGAGGACGAGCCGCCGACGTCCTGACCGCCCCGGCGGCACGGTCCACCGGCCTCGCCGACCGGCCCGGCCCGGCGGGCCCGTTGACCGGCCTGAACCCGGTCGGTGCGGGTACCCGGGGCGGGTGGACCAGCCGCCGATCTCCGACTACGGGTTCCTCTCCGACTGTCGCTCCGGTGCGCTGGTCGGCCGGGACGGCTCGGTCGACTGGTGGTGCCCCGACCGGTTCGACGCGCCGTCGGTCTTCGGCCGGCTGCTCGACCCGGACGCCGGGTACTGGCGGCTGGCGCCGCTCGGGCCGTCCCGGGTGGAGCGCGCGTACCAGCCGGACACGCTGGTGCTGCGGACGGTCCACCACACCCCCGAGGGGAGCGTCGCGGTCACCGACGCGCTCGCCGCCGAGGTGGGCGCCCGCGGTCACCAACTGGGCATGAACTCCCCGGCGGTGCTGCTGCGGGTGGTCGAGGGGCTCGGCGGGCGGGTCCGGATGGGGCTGGACTTCGCGCCCCGCCCCGAGTACGGCCTGCTCACGCCGTACCTGCACGAGAAGCCCGACGGTGCGGTGGTGACCGTCGCCGGCCCGGTGGCGCTGACCTTGCGCAGCAACGGGCCGGCGCTGCGCGCCGGGCGGGACCGGGTCCGCCAGGAGTTCGAGGTCACCGCCGGGCAGTGCGTCGGCTTCGATCTGGCGTACGCGCCGGTGCACGGCGACCGGCCGGCCCGGGTGGACCCGTTGACCGCGCTCGCCGAGACGGTGCAGGCGTGGCAGGCGTACCGGGGGCTGCACCACTACGACGGCCCGTACGCCGAGCAGGTGCGCCAGAGCGCGACCGTGCTCACCGGTCTGACGTACACCCGCAGCGGCGCGGTCGCCGCCGCGCTGACCACGTCGCTGCCGGAGTGGTGCGGCGGCGACCGCAACTACGACTACCGCTACTCCTGGCTGCGCGACTTCGCCATGACGATGCGCGCGTTCTGGGTCGCCGCCTGCCCGACGGAGGCGAACCGGCTCTTCGCCTGGGCGGCCCGCGCGATCGGCCGGATCGGCGACGAGCCGGTCCCGGTGCTCTTCGGCCTGGCGGGGGAGCGGGACATCTCCGAGCGCGAGCTGGAGCACCTGCGCGGCTACGCGGGCAGCCGGCCGGTGCGGGTCGGCAACGACGCCTGGCGACAGCGGCAGCTGGACGTGCCCGGTGAGGTGATCTCGGCGGTCTGGCGGCTGCACGATTATCTCGGCGAGACCTTCGACGAGGAGCTGCGCGAGATGGTCGTCGGGCTGGCCGAGCAGGTCGCCGCGACCTGGCGGTTGCCGGACCACGGGATCTGGGAGACCCGGGACGGCGAGCGGCACCACCTGTCGTCCAAGGTGCTCTGCTGGTGCGCCCTGCACCGGGCGGTCCAGATGGCGCCCCGACTCGGTGAGCGGGCCGACCCACGGCGGTGGGCCGCGATCCGCGACGAGATCCGGGACACCGTGCTGCGCGACGGCTGGAACGACCGGGTCGGTGCGTTCACCGGTGTTTTCGGGTCGGCGGAGCTGGACGCCTCGGCGCTGCTGCTGCCGATGATGCAGTTCCTGCCCGCCACCGACCCCCGGATGCGCGCCACCATCGACGCGATCGAGCGGGAGCTGGGCGGCGACGACGGCCTGGTACGACGGTGGGGCACCGACCCGGCCGGTTTCGTGCTCTGCTCGTTCTGGCTGGTCGAGTGCCTGCTGTTGGCGGGCGAGGAGGGCCGGGCCCGGCGGCTGTTCGAGCAGGTGCTCGGGCACGCCAACGACCTCGGGCTCTTCGCCGAGCAGGTGGACCTGCGTACCGGCGCGCAGCTCGGCAACACGCCGCAGGCGCTGTCGCACATCGGGCTGATCAACGCGGCCTGGCGGTTCGCGGATCTGAGCTTCGGCTGAGCGCCGCGCCGAGATCCTGCAACACTCCTGCAATCGCCAGGCATTGACGCGGCGCCGGCCCCGTCCGGCCGCTCGGCCGCACCGACCGGGTCAGGCCGCCACCACGGGTACGCCGGAGACGTCCACCGTCTCCGGATACTTCAGCCCCGCCCCGGTGTTCAGCACCACCACCCGCTCGCCGGCCCGGATCCAGCCGCCCGCGCGCAGGTGCCGGGCGGCGGTGAGGCAGGCCGCTCCCTCCGGGCAGAGCAGCAGCCCCTCCCGGGAGGCGAAGTCCCGCAGGTCGGCCAGGATCTCCGCGTCGTCGACGGCGAGCGCGGTGCCGCTGCTCTCCCGCAGCGCGGCCAGGATCAGCTCGTCGCCCAGCGGGGCGGGAACGGTGATGCCGAAGGCGACGGTGCGCGCGTCCGCCCAGGGCTCCGCCCGGTCCTGCCCGGCGGCGAACGCCCGCACCACCGGGGCGCACCCGGTGGACTGCACCGCGACCAGGCGAGGCAGCTTGTCCTCCACCCAGCCCAGCTCACGCAGCTCGTGCATCGCCTTGTGGATGCCGATCAACCCGACCCCGCCGCCGGTCGGATAGATGATCACGTCGGGCACCTGCCAGCCGAGCTGCTCGACGATCTCGTACCCCATGGTCTTCTTGCCCTCCAGCCGGTACGGCTCGCGCAGCGTGCCCGCGTCGAAGACCGTCCCGCCCGAGTCGGCGACCAGCTTCGCCACCCACCGGCCGGCGTCGCTGATCAGCCCGTCCACCAGGCGCAGGTCCGCGCCCGCGGCCAGGCACTCCCGCCGGCAGATGGTCGGCGCGTCCAGCGGCATGGCGATGGTCGCGCCCAGGCCGGCCCGGGCCGCGTACGTCGCCCAGGCCGCCCCCGCGTTGCCGTTGGTCGGCATGGCGATCCGCTCGACGCCCAGCTCCCGGGCGCGGCTCACCCCCACTGCCGCGCCGCGCGCCTTGAACGACCCGGTCGGCGTCAGCCCCTCGTCCTTGACGATCAGGTCCGGAATGCCGATCTCCGTCCCGTACGCCGGCGCGCGCAACAGCGGCGTCCAGCCCTCGCCCAACGTGGTGACGTGCCGCTCGTCGGCCACCGGCAGCACCTCGCGGTAGCGCCACAGGTCGGCCGGGCGCAGGCCGAACCGCTCCGGCGTCACCGCCTCGGCCACCGCCGCGAGGTCGTAGCGGGCCAGCAGCGGCGAGCCGCACCCACACAGGTTGGCCGGTCGGTCGGCGTCGTGCTCCCGTCCGCAGCGCGGGCACTCCAGGTGGGTCAGGTACACGATGCTCCTCGCCGTCAGCCTGCCTCGATGCTCAGCCAGCGGCGGCTGCGTCGGCCCGGCTCGTAGACCGAGTCCAGCCGCTTGGCCACCACCCCGGGCAGCCCCTGCCCGCGGGCCGTGTCCAGCGCCTCGGCGCCGGTGCCGGGGAACCACGGCGGAGTCTGCCAGTGCGGCCCGGCCAGCGCCAGACCATCGAGCAGCTCCCGGCGCTGTGCGTACGGCACGTCGAGGCTGGCCACGCCCTCCAGCCAGAGCAGATCGAAGAGCAGGAACTGCGCGTCGGCGGCGGCCCGCTTCGGCCGGGCCGGGCGGACCCGGCCGGCGGGGTCGATCCGGACCAGGACGCCGTCCAGCACGGCTTCCGTCGGGGCCAGCGCCTCGGCCATGTCCCGCAACCAGGGGTACGCCCCGGTGACGTCCTCGTCGGTCTCCGACAGCAGCCGCAGCCGGCCGCCGGAGACGTACGCCATCGCCCGTACGCCGTCCCAGCGCAGCTCGTAACCCCACTCCGAGCTGTCGCCGGGTAACCGGCCGGACGGGGTGGGGTGCATCGGGCGGACCAGCTCCGGCATGCTCGTCCAGCCGGGCGGGGGCGGGTCGGTACGGCGGACCATCCAGTCCCGCCCGTCGCGGCCGCCGGTGGCGAAGAGGACGTACCGGCCGCTGGTGCGGGCGCCGTGCAGCACCACGATCACCTCGTCGTCGCGCCACTTCTCGCACTGGTAGGTGCCCCGGTCGTGCACGGTCATCGTCCCGCCGCCGTACTCGCCGGCCGGGATCTCGCCGTGGAAGTCGAGGTACTCCATCGGGTGGTCCTCGGTGTGCACGGCCAGGTGGTTGCGCCCGGTGTCCCGGGGCAGGCCGCGCGGCACCGCCCAGGAGGCGAGCACCCCGTCGCGCTCCAGCCGCAGGTCCCAGTGCAGCGCGCGGGCGTGGTGCTGCTGGATCACGAACCGGGCCTCGCCGGCCCGCCGCCGTCGGCGCGGCCGCTCCGGCGGCACCGGTTCCGGGGTACGCGCCGCGTCCCGCTTGCGCCGATACTCCTCCAGACGGTCCGCCACACCGGCATTCTCCGGCAAACCGCCCGGCTCCGCCGGTTGCCCGGTTCCGGGGCATGTCACCGGCGATCACGGGTAGAACCGTCGGTATGGACCAGCACCTCAACCAGCCCACCGCGCTGCTCCCCGGCGACGTCCGGATGCCGCTGCTCGGCTTCGGCACCTGGCAGGCCAGCGGCCAGGCTGGTTACGACGCCGTGCTGGCCGCCCTCGACGCCGGCTACCGGCACATCGACACCGCCACCATGTACGGCAACGAGGAGGAGGTCGGCCGGGCGATCAAGGAGAGCGGGCTGCGCCGTGAGGACATCTTCATCACCACCAAGCTGCCGCCGGACCGGGTGGGGCGGGAACTGGAGACCATCGAGGCCAGCCTGCGCGCGCTCGACACCGATCACGTCGACCTCTGGCTGATCCACTGGCCGCCGTCCTCGCCGGCCGACAGCATCCCGGTGTGGCGGGAGCTGCTGGCGGCCCGGGACGAGAACCTGACCCGGGCGGTCGGGGTGAGCAACTACAGCACCGCGCAGATCGACGAGCTGATCCAGGCCACCGAGGAGAACCCGGCGGTCAACCAGATCCGCTGGAGCCCGTCGCTGTACGACCGACAGCGCCACGTCGAGCACCGCGACCGGGGCGTCGTGCTGGAGGGCTACAGCCCCTTCAAGACCAGCGACCTCTCCGATCCGGTACTGACCCGGATCGCCGCCGCGCACGACGTGTCGCCTGCCCAGGTCGTGCTGCGCTGGCACATCGACCACGAGATCGTGGTCATCCCCAAGTCGGTCACCCCGGAGCGGATCAGGGCCAACGCCGATGTCTTCGATTTCTCGCTGACGGCCGAGGAGATACGCGACATCGACGCGCTCGGTTCCTGACCGACCAGCGGCTTTTACCACCCTCGTTCTGGTTCCGCCAGGTGTCGAAGAGGCGACTGTCCGGCGGTTCGGTCGGACATGCCGAATCGTTCCTCTCGAATCGGAAGAACATTCATTCGAACGGGCGTACGAATGCGGTGGTGAGCATGCTGGGCCGTCGCTCACCTGCATCGATGGCCTGCTGCCGGGGTCGGTGGGGGTGTGATCCCAGGCTTTCGGGTCGACCCTCGCTCGCCGCCTCCGTCCGATGTGCCGGGTGCGCCCCGGGTTCGCCATGCGGGCGATGGCCCTGCGGCGGACCCGGTCCTCGTCCCGCCAGATCCTCGGGCCCGTGAGGCCATTTCAGGAGCGCTCACCGGTATTGGCCCACCTCGTTTCACGCATTGACCGAACCCTATTACTTTGCTGTTTCTTTGCGCTTCCTTCGGCTTCGTCGAGGGTCGGGCGTCACGCCCGGGTTCAAGCGCTGCGAACAGCTAAGACTCCACTGTGTGACGGCGCGCGGCGATAAGTCCGTCTCGCGGCATTCATCCTCACAGTTCGTGACCATGCTTGTGCGGTGCGCTGCGCGCTCCCTACAGTCCCGGTGCACACAAAACTGGAGACTCACGGGGGAGGGTTCGTGGCACGTCGTAAGACTGCCACCGTCCGTTCATGTCTTGCGGCGGGCGTTGCCGTGATGACGGCGGTCGCATTGTTCGGCATTTCGGGGGAACCGGCGGCGTATCTGGCCGCCGGCCCGGATGGCGTGACGGGTGGCGTGGAGAACAGGTCCGACGAGGCGGTGTCCCTGCGGACCGCCCGCGAGACCGGCAAGCCGGTTCAGGTCAAGAGCCTCACGTCGGAGACGACGGAGGTCTTCGCGCTACCGGACGGACAGTTCCGGGCGGACATCGCCACGGGCATGCAGCGGTTCCGCCGGGGCGGTGACTGGGTCCCGGTGGACCTCACCCTCAAGGCGGCGGCGGACGGCTCCGTCGCTCCCGTGGCACACCCCAACGACCTGCGGATCTCCGGCCCGGCCGGTGCCGGCCAGCACGAGTTGGCCGCGGTCGGCACCGGCGCGAGCCGAGTGGCGATGGGCTGGTCGGGCGCCCTGCCCGCGCCGGTCCTCACCGGCAACCGGGCCACCTACGTGGACGCCCGCCCCGGCGTGGACCTCGTGGTCGAGGCGACCCGGACGGGCTTCGAGCAGTTCCTGGTCGTCAAGACCCGGGACGCCGCCGCGCAGGTCGAGACCGTCGCCTTCCCGTTCACCGGCCCCGGCGTCGCCGGGTCGAACCGTGCGAAGGACGGCTCGATCGCGATCACCGACCGGGCCGGCAAGCAGACCGCGCACATCCCCGCCCCGCTGATGTGGGACGCGAAGAAGAACGCGATCACGGGTGGGCCCGCCGCCGAGAAGCCCGTCCGCACCGAGCTGACCAAGCGCGGTGACGCCGTCGAGCTGACCCTTGCCCCGGACCGCGCCTGGCTGCGCGACCCGGCCACCGCGTACCCGGTGACCATCGACCCGACGGTCAACCCGCTCGGCACCACCTTCGACACCTGGGTCCGGCAGACCGTCACCACCGACCAGAACCAGGAGCCCGACCTGCAGATCGGCCTGCTGGCCACCACGCCGGCCACCCTCACCCGGTCGTTCCTCACCTGGGACACCACGGTCCTGGCCGGTAAGCAGATCAACTCGGCGACCGTCTCGTTCTGGAACTTCTGGTCGCACACCTGCACCCCGACCTCGTGGGAGATCTGGACCACCGCCCCGTCGACCTACACCACGACGTTCACCAACCAGCCCGCCTGGGACACCGTCGGTCCCGACGCCCGGTCCACCGCCACCGTCGGTGGCGGCGCGGGCTGCGCCAGCGCCGACGGCTGGGCCAACATCGACGGCAAGACGTTCTTCCAGAAGGCCGCCACCGCGAACAAGACCCGGGCCGGCATGGGCGTGCGGGCCACCGACGAGACGGTGACCGCCGGCTTCAAGCAGTTCCGGTCCCGGGAGGGCGGCAGCGCCGCCGAGGACCCGAAGGCGTCGGTCACCTACAACTCCTGGCCGACCGTCACCGCCCGGGCCACCGTCCCGGCCATGAGCTGCGTCACCGGCTCCGGCCGGCCGGCGGTCAACACCCTGACCCCGCAGCTCAAGGCCACCGTCTCCGACGGTGACGGCACCGCCATGACGGTCACCTTCGAGTGGTGGGCGATGAACGCCGACACCCCGATCGGGTCGGCCGTCTACAGCAGCGTCGCCTCCGGGGCCACCGCTGCCACGACGTTGCCCGCGGGCGCCTTCGTCGACGGCGGCATCTACCGCTGGCGGGTCAAGGCTCACGACGGAGTGTCCGGCAGTGACGTCTGGTCGTCGTTCTGCGAGATGCAGGTCTACACCACCGTCGCACCGGTGACCGGGTGCACGGGCGGCACCGAGAGCGACTTCAACGGCGACGGCGTCGCCGACGTCGCGATCGCCGACCCCGAAGCGACCGTCAACGGGCAGGTCCGGGCCGGCCGTGTGAACGTCGCCTACGGCGGCAACACCACCGTCCACACCCTGCACGAGGGAGTCACCAACGTTCCGGGCGCAGCCGAGGCCGGTGACCGGTTCGGCACCTCGATCTCCGCGTACGACCACAACAACGACGGCTGCACCGACCTCGCGGTCGGCGTGCCCAACCAGATCGTCGGCGGCCAGTCCTACGCCGGCGCGGTCTACGTGCTGCTCGGCTCGCCCGCAGGCCTGGCCCAGGGGCCGGCCCCGGTGGTGTACCACCAGGACGCTGCCAACGTTCCGGACAGCCCGGAGGCGAATGATCATTTCGGCCAGTCGGTGGCCGGCAGCCGCACCGCCAGCGGCGAGCCCTACCTGGTGATCGGCGTACCGGGTGAGGGCCTTGCCACCGGGTCGTTCACCGGCGCCGTGCACTACCTGCGCGGCAACCTGAACCTGGCGATGAGCCAGGGCAGCGGCACCGGCTTCCCCGGCGGCATTCCCGGCGCGGCCGAGATCGACGACCGGACCGGTTACGCCGTGGCCGCCTCCAAGCACCACTGGGCGGTCAGCTCACCGGGTGAGGCGATCGGTGCGGAGGCTTTCGCCGGTGCGGTCAACGTCTTCAGCCACACGCTGACGAACGGGCTGCCCACGCTCGCCGCCAGCCTGGAGCAGAACGCCACGAACGTCTCGAACGTCGCGGAGAACAACGACAACTTCGGCAAGTCGATCTCCATCGCGCCGTACCGGCCGGTGGGTTCGACCGCCCGAGACTCGCTGGTGGTCGTCGGCGTGCCCGGCGAGGACATCACGGTCGCGGCGACGAACACCCCGGCGCCGGACGCCGGCCTGGTGCACCGCTTCCACGTCACCGCTGCCAACACCTACACCGAACTACCCGAGATCACCTACGCGTCCGAGGACGGCGACTACCTCGGCGAGAAGGTCATGGTGGTGAACACCAACCCGGCCGCCGAAGGCACCAACTCGACGATGTTCATCGCCATCGGCGTCCCGGGTGAGGACATCGGCGACGAGGTCGACGCGGGCCGGGTGCGGATCTTCCCCGCGCTGGCCAACCCGATCGGCACGCCGGTGACCATCGAGCGCAACGGGACGAGCCTGCCGGGCAGCACCCGGGCGAAGGAGATCGTCGGCACGTCGCTCGGCGCGACGTCACAGCGCCTGCTCGTCGGCACGCCCTACGGCGACGACGCCGTCCACGCGTACACCTGGTCGGCCCTGGCCGGAGGCAACACGACTCCGACGCAGAGCTGGAAGCCCGGGGTGAACGGCCTGCCGACCGGCAACAGCGTCTTCGGGGCGGCGGTCAGCTGATGGCACGCATCAATCCACGCAGTTCAACGGGGGAGGACCTGAGGGTGGCCCGTCGTACGAGAAAGCGGGGCCGGCTCTTCACGCTCGGCCTCATGGTGGGCCTCGCCGGCCTGCTGTCCAGCACCGCGTTCGTGGAACCGCCGCAGTCGGCGCCGGCCACCGCGCCGGTCGCCGCGGTCGAGGAGAGCCCGGTCCGTGACACCGAGGCCGAGGCGCTGCTCGCGGCCAAGGCGCTCAACCAGCCGGTCGAGGTGCTCGCGGAGCGCAGCGAGTACCGCGACGTGTTCGCCCAGCCCGACGGCACGCTGGTCGCCAACGAGCACACCCAGGCGGTCCGGGTGCTCCAGAACGACGCGTGGGTGCCGGCCGACGCGACGCTCGTGGCCCAGCCCGACGGGACGTACGCGCCCACGGCGGCGCTGCTCAACATGCGGCTGTCCAACGGCGGCACCACCCCGCTGATGGTCGTCGAGCGGGACTCCCGGGTCATGACGCTCACCTGGCCGAACCCGCTGCCGACGCCCACCGTCAACGGGGACCAGCTCGTCTACCCGGGGGTCTTCCAGGACGTCGACCTGGTCGCGTTCGTGACCGTCGAGGGCTTCTCCCACGTCCTGGTGCTCAAGACCCCCGAGGCGGCCAACCTGCCGGAGCTGCAGAACCTGCGGCTCGGCGTCACCGGTGAGGGGCTCACCATCCAGGAGACCGAGGACGGCGGCATCGTCGCCCTCGACCCGGCCACCGGCAACCCGGTGATGGAGGCCGACGCGCCGACCATGTGGGACAGCGGCAGCCAGGAGGGCGGCGAGGCCGCCACCAGCGGCCTGCGCTCGTCCGCCATGGCGGACACCGGCACCACCACCGGCCCGGAGGACCCGAACGAGGCGTCCGCCCGGGGCCCCGGTGAGGCCTCGCAGGTCGCCCAGGTCGGGCTCTCCTACTCCCAGGGCACCCTGAGCCTCACCCCGGACGCCGCCATGCTCGCCGACCCGGACACCACCTACCCGGTGTACGTGGACCCGGTGTGGCAGGGCAGCACCAACAGCGCCTGGGCGATGGTGGACAGCGGCTACCCCTCCGAGGAGTACTGGAAGTTCGACGGCAAGCGGCACGAGCGCATCGGCCGCTGCCCGAGCTCCTGCAACAACTCGCTGGTGAAGCGTCTCTTCTACCGGCTCTCCACGCCGTACGCGGGCAAGACGATCCTGGAGGCCAAGCTCCGGGTGACGATGCAGCACGTCTACAACTCCACCGCCCGGGCAGCGGCGTTGTACCTGATGCCGGCCGGGATCAGCACCTCGACCAACTGGAGCAACCAGCCCGGGGGGTCCAGCTGGTCGACCGCGACGCACCTGGACACCAACTCGCCTACCAGCGTGCAGTCGACCTGCACCTCCACCAACCAGAACACCGAGTGGGACGCCAAGGCGGCCGTGCAGACCGCCGTGGCGAGGGGGTGGAGCAACGTCACCCTGGGCCTCAAGTCGGTCAATGAGAGCGATTCGACGCATACCAAGCGGTTCTGCGACAACGCCGTGCTCTCGGTCCGCTACAACCGCGCGCCGGTGATCCCCAACCAGTCCGAACTGACCATGTCGCCCGGTGGTGCCTGCGTCTACGCCACCAACGTGCCGTACACCCCTGAGGTGCCGCGCCTCGACGCCATCCTGCGCGACCCCGACCACTCGTCGTCGCACACGGAGCAGGTCCAGGCCGAGTTCCGGGTGACCTACACGCCGTCCGGCAGCTCGACGCCCACGGTCCTGCAGACCAAGACGGCGTTCAAGGCCAGCGGCTCGAAGTTCAGCTACTACGTGCCCAAGACCATCCCGCAGAACGTCACGCTGTCGTGGGACGTCCGGGGCGGTGACGGCGTGAGCTGGGGGCCCTGGAGCTCCGACGGATCACGGAACGTCTGCCAGTTCATCTTCGACCAGACCAGTCCGAGCGCGCCGGACGTCGACTCCGCTCAGTACCTGCCCGGGGACGCCACCGACACCACCTCCGACTGCAAGGACGACGACGAGTGGCGCGGATCGATCGGCGTCGTCGGCAGCTTCACCTTCGACTCGGCGGCCACCGACGTCGTCGAGTACCTGTACAACTTCAACGGCGGGACCGACATCTCGGTGAAGCCCGCCACCGCGGGTGGCCCGGTGACGATCAACTGGACGCCGGACAAGGAAGGCCCACGCCAGCTCTTCGTCAAGGCCGTCGACGCGGCCAAGCGGGCCAGCTCTCCGGCCACCTGCACGTTCCGCGTCGGTAAGCGGCCTCCGGTGGCGCAGTGGCCGATGGCCGACGCGGCGGGAGCGACCCGGGCCGACAACTCCCGGGGGCCGAACGACGCCACGGTCGGCAGCGGGGTCACCTTCGCCACGACTAACAACTTCGGCCAGTGGGACCGCGCGGCCATCTTCGACGGCACGTCCAACGCCTACATGGTCACCGACACGTCGGTGCTGGCGGACACCTCGCAGAGCTTCGCCATCACCGGCTGGTTCCGGGTGGACGACGTCAACCGCCGCCAGGTCGCGGTGAGCCAGGACGGCACCGGTGAGCCTGGCTTCAGCCTCGGCGTCGACCAGGGCACCTGGTTCTTCCGGATGCCGACCAACGATGTCATCAACCTCGGCGAGTGGAAGGTGACGGCCGGCACGGTCACCACCGAATGGACCTTCGTCACGGCGATCTTCGACGGCCCGAACAAGAAGATCTCCCTCCAGGTCGGCACCAGCCCGGTCGTCGAGAAGGAACGGCGTTCGCTGACCCGGGCCCGGGGCTCGCTCCAACTCGGGCGCCACACCTACAAGGGCGGCGGGTACTCGGACTTCTGGAAGGGCGGCATGGCGGACGTGTCCGTCTTCGACCGGCCGCTCGTGACCGAGGACTCGACCGGTCTGCAGAAGCAGCTGCTCAACCGCAAGGCGTACTGGCAGCTCAACGACCAGACCTCCGGCCAGAGTCCGGCGGTGGGCACCGGCCCGGCGCTGGTGCTGAGCAAGCAGAGCCTGCTGTTCAAGACGCCGACCCCGATCGGCCGGATGGTCGGTACGGGCCACCTCCGGCTGGCGGGCAAGCCCGACGAGTACGCGGAGTCGACCAGCGCCCTGGTCGACCCGACGGGCAGCTTCACCATCACCGCCCGGGTGAGGCTCACCAGCAGTTCCGTCAACCACGCCATGACCGCCTTCTCGATCAAGGGACCGAACAACAGCGCCGTCATCGTCCGGGCCAACAGCCGGGGCAAGTGGGAGCTGGCCGCGACCACGGACGACACGGCGGCCGCCGTCTTCCAGGCGAAGGAGACGAACCGTACCCCGCACATGGGGGGTGCTGGGGACCACCTCGCGCTGGTCTACGACGGCTACACCCGCCAGTTCACCCTGTGGTCCGAGGGGGAGTCGACGGAGCTGGAACCCCTCGACGTGCCCTTCAAGCCCACCTCGATGTCGAGCCTCCAGCTCGGCCGAGCCTTCCTGGGCGCGACGCCGGGTGAGCACCTGTCCGGAAACATCGACGAGGTTCGCGTCTACGACGGCGTCGCTGACCGAATCAAGATCGACAAGCTTCGTGTGATCGGCGAGGCCTCCACCATCTGACGGAACAGGCGTCGGGGCCGCCCTTTCCGGACGGCCCCGACGCCTCCTGCTCTCGGCATCGATCGAACTTCCTATATCTGTGTCCAATCGACCCCCGGGGAGGGTGGATGTTCTCCCGACTCCTGGTCGCGTCCGGCGCTATGCAGCGCCGGGTGGTGCGACCGGTGTCCTGGGCGATGGCCGGTGTGATGAGCGTCAGTCTCATCCAGGTGGCCACCGCCCCCGCCTCGGCCGCGGCGGAGCGTAAACGCCCGACGGCCACTGACGTGGGCAAGACCGTGCCCAACCGTGCCCCGGTCGGCGTGAAGCCGCGCAAGGGCAACCCGGCGGCGGACGCCGCCACGACCACCCCCGCGAAGGTCACCTGGCCGGCGGCGGGCGCCACCGAGATCGCCGTACCCGCTGCTCCGGCCACCGGGCCGGCGCAGGCCGGCGCTCGTGACTCCGCCCGGACCGGTGCTGTGGCCAGCGGGCCCACCGCCACCGGTAAGGCCGGCGGCCTCGCCGTGTCGGTCGCCGCCGTGGCCGTTCCCGCCCCGAAGGCCGGCGCGAAGTCGGTGGCCCCGGCGACGACGCCGGCCACCGCGCCGGGCAAGGTCCGCGTCGAGGTGCTCGACCGCAAGGCCTCCGAGCAGGCTCGGGTCGACGGCCCGCTGGTACGGGTCAACCGCGCCGACGGCCAGCAGGCCGCCGGTGACGTCAAGCTCGGCGTCAGCTACGAGGGCCTGGCCGGCGCGTACGGCGGTGACTTCGGCTCCCGGTTGAAGCTGGTGAAGCTGCCGGAGTGCGCGCTGACCACGCCGGAGAAGGCGGGCTGTGCCGCCGAGCCGGTGCCGACCGTCAACGACACGGAGAAGCGCACCGTGTCGGCGACGGTGAGCGCGGCGTCCAGCGGCACCACCTTCGCGATGACCGCCAGCGAGTCCTCCTCGCAGGGCGACTACGGCGCGACCAAGCTCGCGCCGTCGTCGAAGTGGTCGGTGGCCCCGTCCACCGGTGGCTTCTCCTGGAGCTATCCGGTGCGCACGCCCCCGGTCCCGGGCGGTGGGGCGCCGGGCATCACCCTGGCCTACTCCTCGCAGTCGGTCGACGGCCGCACCGCGGCGACCAACAACCAGGGCTCCTGGGTCGGCGAGGGCTTCAACTACGAGCCCGGCCACATCGAGCGCCGCTACAAGTCGTGCTCCGACGACGGTCACGACCAGTACGTCGACCAGTGCTGGGCGTACGACAACGCCACGATCCTGCTCAACGGCAAGTCCACCGAGCTGGTGAAGAGCGGCAGCACCTGGAAGTTCGCCACCGACGACGGCTCCAAGGTCGAGCGGTTCACCGGTGCGGACAACGACGACAACGACGGTGAGCACTGGAAGGTCACCACGACCGACGGCACCGAGTACCACTTCGGGCTCAACAAGTTGCCCGGCTGGGTCACCGGCAAGGAGACGACCAACTCCACCTGGACGGTGCCGGTTTTCGGTGACGACACCAACGAGCCCTGTAACAAGACCACCTTCCTGGACTCGTACTGCGACCAGGCGTGGCGGTGGAGCCTCGACTACGTCAAGGACCGCTACGGCAACGTCAGCTCCTACTACTACGCCCGCGAGACTAACCACTACGCCCGGTCCAAGAAGACCGACGTCAACGGCGTGCCCTACCACCGGGGCGGCCACCTCAAGCGGGTCGACTACGGGCAGCGGCACAACGCCGTCTACACCACCAACGCTCCGGCTCGCGTGCGGTTCGACGTCAAGGAGCGGTGCCTGCGGACCGGGACCATCGACTGCGACCCGCAGGATCTGACCACCACCACCGCGCCGTACTGGCCGGACGTGCCGTTCGACCGTAACTGCAACGCGAACATCAAGTGCAGGCTCGACCAGATCAGCCCGACGTTCTGGACCCGGGCGCGGCTGACCGGCATCACCACCGAGATCCGCGAGGGCACCGGCTGGACCCCGGTCGACAACTGGAAGCTCGACCACCTGCTCACCGACAACGGTGACGGCTCTCGCACCCTTTGGCTGCACAAGATCACCCACACCGGCATGTACGGCGCCGGCGCGGACATCGCGATGCCGTCGGTGGAGCTGGGCGGCCTCCAGCTGCCGAACCGGGTGGACCGGGACAACGACAACATCGGCCCACTGGTCCGGTTCCGCCTCGCCACGGTCTGGACGGACACGGGCGGCCAGATCGACGTCAACTACGCCACTCCCGACTGCACCGCCACCACGCTGCCGACGGAGGGCAACAGCACCAAGCGCTGCTATCCGGTGAAGTGGAACCCGCTCGGCACCGGCGACCCGATCACGGACTGGTTCTTCAAGTATGTGGTTGCCGCGGTCATCGAGACCGACCGGACCGGCGGCGCGCCGGACATGGTCACCAAGTACGACTACCTCGACGGCGCCGCCTGGCGTAAGGGCGACCCGGACGGGATCGGTGACCCGAAGGACCTCACCTGGAGCGAGTGGCGGGGGTACGGAAAGGTCGTCGTCACCGTCGGCAACGGTCAGACCCAGACCACCAAGACCGAGTACCGCTACCTGCGCGGCATGCACGGCGACAAAATCCCGAGCAGCACGAGCACCCGGGACGTCCGGGTGACCGACTCCGACGGCGTCGAGCACATCGACTACGACCAGTTCTCCGGGCACCAGTTGGAGAGCACGGTCTACAACGGCGCGGCGGTGGTCAGCCGGAACATCGCCACCCCGTGGCGGCACAACACCGCCACCGAGTCGCACACCTGGGGCGACAAGAAGGCCTGGTTCACCAACACCTCGGCCACCCGCAGCTTCGTCGCGCTGGCGGGAGGCGGCTTCCGGGAGACCAAGAACGTCTCCACCTTCGAGACGACCTTCGGCCGCGTCACCCAGACCGAGAACCTCGGCGACGTGAACGTCACCGGTGACGAGGCGTGCAACCGCACCACCTACGCCGACAACTCGGCCGCCCACCTCTACAGCCTGGTGGCGCGCACCGAGTCGGTGTCGGTGGCGTGCTCCGTCACGCCGGACCGCAGGACCCAGGTCATCTCCGACACCAGGACGCACTACGACGGCAAGGCCTTCGGCGTGTCCCCCACGCTGGGCAACCCGACCAAGTCCGAGCGTCTGAAGAGCCACGACGGCACCACGGCCACCTACATCACGGCCGCGTCGGGCACCTTCGACTCGTACGGCCGGCCGCTGACCGCGACCGACGCGATGGGCAAGACCACGACCACCGCGTACACCGAGACGAACGGCCTGACCACCAAGGTGGTCGAGACCAACCCCCTCACCCACGTCACCACGACTGAGTACACCCCCGCGTGGGGCAGCCCGATCAAGCAGACCGACCCGAACGGCCTGGTCAGCCAACTCGAGTACGACCCGCTGGGCCGGCTCACCAAGGTGTGGATGCCGGATCGTACGGGTGCGGCCGGGCTCGACCCGAGCATCAAGTACACGTACCTGATCCGCACGGACAAGCCGGTCGCGGTCAAGACCGAGAAGCGGCAGAAGGACGGCACCTACAGCGTCGAGTACAAGCTGCACGACGGCCTGCTGCGTCCGCGCCAGGTGCAGACCGAGGGGCCGAACGGCACCCGCATGGTCGCCGACACCATGTACACCCCGACCGGCAAGCTCGACCGGACGTACGCGACCTACAACGCCGCGGGCGCGCCGGCCGACACCATCTTCCCCGCCACCGTCGGCGAGGTCGAGGGCCAGACTTTCTACGTCTACGACGGTGCGGACCGGGTCACGGCGGAGATCACCTCCGTCGCCGGCAACGAGAAGTGGCGCACCACCACCACCTACGGCGGCGACCGCACCTCGGTCGACCCGCCGCAGGGTGGCACTCCCACCACGACGATCACCAACGCCCTGGGGCAGACCACCCAGTTGCTGCAGTACAAGGGCACCGGCCCGACGGGCACGTTCGACAAGACGGAGTACACCTACACCCCGTCCGGTCAGCTCGCCACGGTCAAGGACCCGGCCGGCAACGTCTGGAAGAACGAGTACGACCAGCTCGGCCGCAAGGTCAAGTCGATCGACCCGGACGCCGGCACGTCGACGATCACGTACGACAACCTGGACCGGGTCACCAGCACCACCAACGGCGTGGGCCAGAAGATCAGCAGCACCTACGACGAGATCGGCCGGACGACCGCCACCTACAAGGGGGCCGCCGAAACCGGCGTGCGGCTGAGCAGCTGGACCTACGACCTGGAGATGCTGGGCAAGATTTCCTCGGCCAGCCGCTGGGTTGGGGACGAAGAGTACGCGACGTACTACACCGCCTACGACGAGTTCTACCGGCCGCACGCGACCTACTACCAGGTGCCGCAGCACGCGGGCGCGGAGCTCGCCGGGCTCTACACCTTCTCCACGGAGTACAACAGCGACGGCACCATTGCCTCCGTCGGCATGTCCGAGGGTGGTGGCATGCCCTTCGAGGCAATTGCCTACACCTACGACGGCCTCGAGCGCCTCACCGCCACCAACGGTGACGCTCCGTACCTGACGGACGTCGACTACTCGACCACAGGTGAGGTCATCCAGACCGAGGCGGCGCTGGGCGCCAACAAGGTCTGGTCGACCTACCAGTACGAGCAGGGTTCGAAGCGGCTGACCAACCTGCGGCTGGACCGCAGCGGCGCACCGGTCATCGACCTCGACGCCAACTACACGTACGACGCGTCCGGCAACATCCTGCGGATCTCCAACACCCCGTCCGGAACCCGGGACGTGCAGTGCTTCACCTACGACTACCTGCGCCGCATGGAGCAGGCTTGGACGTCGGCGAGCACCGCCACCGACCCGTGTGCCGGCGGACCGTCGGTGACGGGTGTCGGCGGGGTGGCCCCCTATCACCACGCCTACACGTTCGACCCGACCGGCAACCGCAAGACCGAGACGCAGTACGGCACCGACGGCAGCACACTGATCAATCGGGCGTACACGTACCCGACGGCGGGCACCGCGCAGCCGCACACGCTCCGCCAGATGACCGAGACCACCCCGCAGGGTGACCGTCTCTACTCCTACGAGTACGACGCCGCCGGCAACACCAAGCGGCGGACCAAGGTCGGCGAGGACCAGAACCTGATCTGGGACGCCGAAGGCAACCTCGAGTCGGTCACCGATGCCGCCGGCAAGAAGACCAACTTCTTCTACGACGTCGACGGCTCGCGGATGCTCCGTAAGGAGCCGAACGCGACGACCCTCTACCTGCCGGGGATGGAGATCCGGCTCAACCACACCACCCGGGCCACCGACGCCACCCGCTACTACTCGCTACCGGGCGGCGGCACGATCGTCCGCAAGCTCAACGGCCTCTTCTACGTCGCCTCCGACCATCACGGCACCGGCCAGGCGACGGTCGACGAGACCGGCGCAATCACCCACCGGCGTACCACGCCGTTCGGTGAGTCCCGAGGTAACCCGCTGGCACCAGGGCAGTGGCCGACAGAAAAGGGCTTCGTCAACGGCAACCAGGACTCGACCACGGGCCTGGTGAACATCGGAGCTCGCGAGTACGACATCGTCACCGGTCGGTTCATCTCGGTAGACCCGATCATCGACAACGGCGACCCGCAGCAGATGAACGGGTACGCCTACGCCAACAACAACCCGATCTCGTTCTCCGACCCCGACGGCCTCAAGGCGTGCTCCGACGACGCCTGCGGTCCCGGTGCGGACTACGAGGACATGTACGGCAACTACCACAAGGTCAAGGGGCACAACGACGGTTGTGGTGGTTGCTCGAAGGCGTACGACCCGGACGAGCCGCACATCAACGCCTGGAACAATCCTCGTGCCAGCGAGGCCGATCGCCGCGCGGCGGCGGCTGCTGCTGCCGAGAAGGAGCGCCAGGCGCGGATCGCCCGGGCCAAGCAGAAGATCCTCGACTCGGCCAAGGCCCTGGCGAAGATTCTCGCGGACGAGTTGGGCATCACTGACGCGCTCAACTGCTTTACGCAGGGTGACATGGGTGGGTGCCTCGCCACCGCTGGCAACATCGCTGGAGCCATGCTTGGTGGTGTCCTCGGCAAGCTGGCCGTCAGGTATGGCGCTCCCTGGAAGTGGAAAAAGCTCGCCAATCTAACCACCAGGGTCAAGGGTCTGCTCGGCGACCTCGTTGACGGCGTCAAGACCCTGTTTAAGAAGGGCTGCCACAGTTTCGCTCCCGGCACGCTGGTGCTCCTCTGGGATGGCTCGACGAAGCCCATCGAGGAGGTAGAACTCGGGGACAAGGTGGTTGCCACGGATCCGGAGACGGGGCAATCCGGCTTGGAGGAGGTGGTCGCCACCCATGTGAACCGTGATGTGTCGCTCACCGACCTGGTCCTCGCCGTTACCGGGGGCTCGGAGGTGACGGTTCAGACCACCCAGCATCACCCGGTCTGGAGCCATGATCGGCAGGAGTGGGTCTTCGCGGCAGATCTTCTGGCTGGCGAGAACCTGATGTCGCTCAACGGCCGGCGCGTGACCGTCAAGAGCGTGAAGTCCTACACCGGGGCTCAGGTGATGCATGACCTGACCATCCACGCCGTGCACACGTACTATGTGGTCGCCGGCGGCACGCCACTGCTCGTGCACAACTCCGGCGGCTACTGGGGCTCTGGTGACGACCTCGATGACCCGGACCCGTACGAAGAGTACGACGAGTGGGGCGAGGAGCCCAGCCAGCAGCGGATGGAGCGGGGAGACAACAGGAAGAGCAACAAGAAGGTTGATTACGAGATGCGGCGCGCCGGCCTCGATCCCAAGGATCGAGCAAAGCGCGAGGAGGTGCACAGAGGTATTGGCGACCGAGGGCTGGACGGTAATGCCAATGTCAGCCGAGACGAGCTGCGAGAAGCGATCGTCGATGTGGGCGGAGCCGCTGGAGAGGTCTGCGACACCTAGTGCCTGACAGTCGGCAGCTTGCCGCCATCCTGGGCGCCCTGCGCGGTACGACCGCGCGGGGCGCCCGGGTGCGCGACAGCGACAGTTTGATTTTCGACCTGGTGGCGACGGGCACTCCCGGCAGGCTTTCGATGGTCCGGGTCTTTTCCGTGGCGTGGAGAGTCGAAACTGGGCAGGAAATCCTGGTGGGAGCGGATGACGAACCTGCGGACCTTCCGGGAATGGTGAAGGTTCTCAACGGATGCGCCTTGGTGGATGTGTCAGTGAGTTGGCCGAGCCTCGATACGACCTTCGATTTCGGCGACCTTCGGCTGCGCATCTTCCCTGTCACCAGTCGGGTCGACCGACGGTACTGGCAGCAATGGTCCGTTCGTCTGGCGGACGGACGCATTCTCGACGTCGGGCCCGGCCAGAGTTGGCAATTGACGGGACAGGCGAGTGCTCGTGGGCATCAGTGACTCGGAAGTCGCGCTCATCGAAAGCCTGATCTCCCCGATCGTGGGGACCTCTGTCGATGAGGCGAGACTCAGCGACCTGGGGGGGAGTTTGATAAGCGTCACCCTGGGTGGCGGCCTGATCTGGGTGCACATGGCCTCGTGGCGGATCGAATCAGATTCCGAATTCCTGACTGCCTGCGAGGATCATCGAGACTACATCCGCGGCATGGTGGCCAAGCTCGATGGGCGGAGGCTCAGCGGAGTCTCGTTGTCTCCCTTCTTGGACGTCACCTTCGACTTCGACGGTCTGCGACTGATGCTGTTCAACGCAAGTTCGCGTGCCACAGGCGTGGAAAGCTGGTCGATCCAGCTCCCTTCCGGGCAGGCGTTGTTCGTCACCTCTGGCCAGACCTGGTCGCTCCGTTGAGATTGCTGCCTCAGGGCCGCCAAGGGGTTGGATCGGCCGTCGACCCGGTCACCAACGCAGCGCGACGCGTTTGGTGAGCTACCGGTGCCCTGCCGTGGAGGGAGCGTGACCACTGGTCACGCCCCCTCCATCCTTCCGGTTGAGGAATGTCAGGTCCGCGAGCAGGCCACCCCGTTGAGCGAGAAACTCGTGGGCGACGAGTACGCCCCACTCAACGTCCCCTGATACCCGAAGTTCGCCGTACCCCCCGGCGCGATCGACCCGTTGAAGCCGACGTTCCGCGCACTCACCGCCGAGCCGCTCTGCGTCACGGTCGCGTTCCACACGTTGGTGACCTGCTGCCCGGCCGGCAGGTTGTAGGTCAGGTTCCACCCGTTGATGGTGCTCGAGCCGCGGTTGGTGATCGTCACGTCGGCCGTGAAGCCGTTGTTCCACGCGTTCGGCGTGTACTTCACCGCGCACCCGCTACCCGTCGGCGGCGTGGTGGTCGGCGGGGGAGTGCTCGGCGGGGTGGTGGAGCCGCCACCGTTGACGCCGGCCGAGAAGGAGGTCACCCCGAGTCCGGCGCCGCCCTGCCACGGCTCGAAGCCGGCCTGGATACTCGTCAGGTACCAGCTGCTGGTGATCGCGCCGCGGTTCTTCACGTCGTTGATGAAGTCCAGCACGCTGAAGTTCATGCTCGTGATCGGCGACGGCGCGACGTACGAGATGACGTTGTTGGAGCCGTTGCTGCCTCGCCAGACCTCCCAGGCCCGGCCGACGAGGGTGGTCGTCCCGACCGGCGAGCCGATCGGCTGGATCGAGCCCTGGCGGTTGAGCCAGATCATGATCTCCATCTGGTTCACCCCGTCCTTCTTCGGCGTGGGGTCGAGCCAGATGTCGTACGAGGCGTTGTAGATGGCCCCGCTGACGTACTTGTAGCTGATGCTGCTGGTGGCACTGCTGATCTGGCTGACCTGGATCGGCAGGTTGGTGCCGGGGGAGCAGTTGGTGTAGTGGCAGCCGAAGAAGACCGACGGGTACGCGGTGGGGGCGCCGTTGGTGGGATTGCTGCCGTTCTGGGTCGTGATCTCGAAGCCGGTGCTGGTGACGTTGATGCACTGCTGGGCGGTGGTGCCCCAGCGGTTGTTCTGCACGACGTACCGGTTCTGGATCACGGTGGAGCCGAACTGCTCGCAGATCTGGGTGTCGGCTGAGGCCGTGCCGCCGAGCGCGACGGCGACCAGCGATCCGGCGGCCAGCAGGCCGGCGGCGGCGATGGCGCGGAGTGGACGTTTCATCATGCTCCTCGGGAGACCGGCGTCGGGGCGCCGGATGGGACGGGGGAGAGGTGCGGGAGCGCTCCCATATCATTCGACACATTTACATGTCTGCAACAGGAGTGCAACCGGGCCGGCTTCCTGAAGTCGACCCGGACGGCGGAGGGCGATGCGGTGGAACTACCACGCCGCTTCCGCATCGCGCCATCACGAGCGGGCGAAGCCGCAGCTCAGCCGCGAGTGGAGGCGTCGGCGTACCGGGGGATGGCGGGTCGGCCGGGCGGAGACGTGAATCCATTACACGAATGGGAGCGTGGGTCCGACGAGCGGTACCGCCAGGGCCGATCAGGCCTACCGTGTGTCGATCGCGCGGAGTAGTGTCTTGCCTCCAACGCGTGCCGATCCCCCCCTCCGGAGGCGTACACCACCATGGGTGGCTCCCCCCTGCGCATCCTTGTCGTCGGCGCGGGCATCGCCGGTCTGGCCGTCGCCCGGGCGCTGCGGATGGCGGGTTTCCGTCCGGACGTCACCGAGAAGCTGCCCCCGAACGAGCTGGTCGAGACCGGTCTCTACCTCCCCGGCAACGCCGACCGCGCGCTGCGCCGGCTCGACCTGGACGGCCCGGTCCGCCGGCTCGGCCAGGTGATCCACCGCCAGCGCTTCCTGGACGCGGCGGGCGAACCGCTCTGTGAGGTGGATCTCGACGCGCTCTGGTCCGGCGTCGGCGAGTGCCGGGCGCTGCTCCGGCGCGACCTCTACCAGGTGCTGCTCAGCGGCGCCGGCGGCGCGGTGCGGCACGGCGCCGAGGTCAGCGCCGTCGAGCTGCTGCCGGCCGGCGTCGGGGTCACCTTCACCGACGGCACCGGCGGCGAGTACGACCTGGTGATCGGCGCCGACGGGCCCCGTTCGGCGGTGCGTTCCCTGGCCGCGCTCGGCGGGCCGCCCCGCCCCGCCGGTCAGGTGGTCTACCGGGGCGTGGTGCGCGACGGCCCGGAGGTCACCGACTGGACGGCCCTGCTCGGGCAGCGCGCCGGCTTCCTGGTGGTGCCGATCGGCGCGGGCCGGCTGTACTGCTACGCCGACGAGGCCGGCACCGTCGTCCCGGCCGATCCGGGCGCGCGGCTGCGCGAGCTCTTCGGGGAGTACGGCGGACCGGTGCCCGCGGTGCTGGACGCGCTGCGCGACGTCCAGGTGGGGCTCACCGACGAGGTCGAGCTGGGCCGCTGGCACCGCGGGCGGGTACTGCTCGTCGGCGACGCCGCCCACGCCACCGCGCCGACCCTGAGCCAGGGCGCGGCGATGGCGTTCGAGGACGCGGTGGTGCTCGCCGAGTCGCTGACCGCGGCCGGCAGCGTCGAGGCGGCGCTGGTGGCGTACGAGAGTCGCCGCCGCCCGCGTACCCGATGGGTGCGGGACCGGACCCGCGACCGCAACCGGACCCGGGACGTGCCGCCGGCGCTGCGCGACCCGCTGCTGCGCGGGCGCGGCGGTCGAATCTTCCGCGAGCACTACCGGCTGCTCGTCGACCCGCTGTAGAGCGGCCCTCCATCCTGCCGCACCACCCCGAGCGGCGCACCCACCTGCCGGGGACTATCCTCCTTGCGGATGACGGCTCGCAGATAGAAGCGCGTGCCGAGCGGGACAACCGAGAACCGGAGGCCATTCGTGACCACCGTCGCACCCAAGCCGGTCGTGACCCGGCCATGGCCGGTCCGAGAGCCGGTCAAGGGGTCGGCCATCGCGCGGCTGCTGCGCACCACGGACGCGAAGCAGATCGGGATCATGTACATGGTCACCGCGTTCGTGTTCTTCATGATCGGTGGCCTGATGGCCCTGATCATGCGTGCCGAGCTGGCGCGGCCGGGCCTGCAGTTCCTGTCGCCCGAGCAGTACAACCAGCTGTTCACGATGCACGGCACGATCATGCTGCTGTTCTTCGCGACGCCGATCGTGTTCGCCTTCGCGAACTACGTCGTGCCGCTGCAGATCGGCGCCCCTGACGTCTCCTTCCCCCGGCTCAACGCCTTCGCCTACTGGCTCTACCTCTTCGGTGGCACCATGGCGACGGCCGGCTTCATCAGCCCGGGTGGCGCCGCCGACTTCGGCTGGACCGCCTACACCCCGCTGAGCACCGTCGAGCACTCGCCGGGCGTCGGCGCCAACATGTGGGTCGTCGGCCTGGCCATCTCCGGTCTGGGCACGATCCTCGGCGCGGTCAACCTGATCACCACGATCCTGACCCTGCGGGCCCCGGGCATGACGATGTTCCGGATGCCGATCTTCACCTGGAACATGCTGGTCACCAGCCTGCTGGCGATCCTGGTCTTCCCGCTGCTGGCCGCCGCGCTCTTCGCGCTCGCCGCCGACCGGCTGATGGGCGCCCACGTGTACGACCCGGCGACCGGCGGGCCGATGCTCTGGCAGCACCTGTTCTGGTTCTTCGGCCACCCCGAGGTGTACATCATCGCGCTGCCGTTCTTCGGCATCATCAGCGAGGTCATCCCGGTCTTCTCCCGCAAGCCGATCTTCGGCTACAAGGGTCTGGTCGCCGCGACCATCGCCATCGCCGCGCTGTCGATGAGCGTCTGGGCGCACCACATGTTCGGCACCGGCCAGGTCCTGCTGCCGTTCTTCAGCTTCCTGAGCTACCTGATCGCCGTGCCCACCGGTATGAAGTTCTTCAACTGGATCGGCACCATGTGGCGGGGCCAGATCACCTTCGAGACGCCGATGCTCTTCTCGATCGGCTTCCTGGTGACCTTCCTCTTCGGTGGTCTCACCGGTGTGCTGCTGGCCAGCCCGCCGCTCGACTTCCACCTGCACGACTCGTACTTCGTGGTGGCGCACTTCCACTACGTGCTCTTCGGCACGATCGTGTTCGCCGTCTTCGCCGGCATCTACTTCTGGTTCCCGAAGATGTTCGGCCGGATGCTCGACGAGCGGCTCGGCAAGATCCACTTCTGGCTGACGATGATCGGCTTCCACACCACGTTCCTGGTGCAGCACTGGCTGGGCAACGAGGGCATGCCGCGTCGGTACGCCGACTACCTGCCCAGCGACGGCTTCACCACGCTGAACACGATCTCCACGATCGGCGCGTTCATCACCGGTATCTCGACCCTGCCGTTCATCTGGAACTGCTGGAAGTCGTACAAGACCGGCCCGGTGGTCGAGGTCGAGGACCCGTGGGGCTACGGCAACTCGCTGGAGTGGGCGACCACCTCCCCGCCGCCCCTGCGCAACTTCGACCGGATGCCGCGGATCCGCTCCGAGCGGCCGGCCTTCGACCACAAGTTCCCGGAGCTGGCCGCCGGCCACAGCCTGGCCGGTCCGCCGGAGGGCGGCTCCAAGCCGCTCACCAGCGAGTCCGACGGTGGCGCCAGCTACCGCGAGGACACCGCGAGCAACATCGACCGCTGACGCGCCGCACGCGACACCGGCGACGGGCGCCGCACCCCACCAGGGGTACGGCGCCCGTCGCCGTTTGGGCTCGCGCCGGCGTCGGTCGTGGCGTTCCGGTCTGGGCGGCACCCGGTTGGGCGGCGCTCGTCGCCGTTCTGGCTCGGACCGGCGTCGGTCGAGGTGTGCCGGTCTGGGCGGCGCCCGTCGCCGTTCTGGCTCGGACCGGCGTGAGCCGTGGCGTTCCGGTCTGGCGGCGCTCGGTTACCCGTCGTCTGGGCGCGCTCGGCTGGCCGGTCGGGTCTCGGCGGCGGCGTCTGCCCCGGTTCCGCGCTCGGCTCTGGCGCCGGCCCCCGCATCGGGAACAGCTGGTCCGCTCGACCCCGGCTCGCTGGCGACGGCGGAATCTGGGCGGGTGGATCGTGGGTCGTCACACCCGCCGGAGGCGGATGCGCTCGTGAGCGATATACCTGAGAGGCATAAATATGCCTCTCAGGTATATCGCTCATCGGGTATGTGCCCGACCGCCGAGACACGGCGACCCGGGGCCGCCGCGACACGCCGACCCCTGACCCTGACCACCCGGCTGCGGGTCTGCCTGGCTTGGGTCATCCGATCGCTGGCCTGCCCGACCAGCCCGACCGCTCGGCTGTCGGGTCGCTGGCCTGCTCGATCGCTGGCCTGCCCGATCGCTGGCCTGCCCGACCGGCAGCCTGCCCGACCGGCGGCCTGCTCGATCGCCGGCCTGCCCGACCGCCGGGCTGCCGGCCTGCGCCAGCGCCGGGCCGCTGGGCACCCGGGCCGCTGGGCACCCGGGCCGCTGGGCACCCGCGCCGCCGGGCCGCCGGGCCGCCGGGCAGGGTGCGAGAGCGGTGCCGGATCGCCCGGCGGACGGCGGGTCAGGTGGTGGCGGGGGCGAGGTCGGCGGCGTCGGACACGTCGGACGCGGCGGCGGTCTCGCGGCGGTGGCGCAGCTCGACGGGAAGCACGGCCAGCGTCACCGCCAGCCCGATCGCGCCGGTGACCGCGAAGCCCCACAGCGGCAGCGAGGCGTCGATCACCGCGCCGGCGAGCGGCGCGCCGAAGGCGATGCCGACGGTGACGGCGGAGCCGTGCAGCCCCATCGCCTCGCCGCGTACGCCCGCCGGGGCGAGCCGGCTGACCGCGTCGGAGGTCGCCGCGATGGTCGGGGCGCAGAGCGCGCCGGCCGGGATGAGGGCCAGGCAGAGCAGCCACCAGTGGCCGCCGCCCAGCCCGACCGGGATGGTGCAGAGGCTCAGCGCGGCGGTGAGCGCGAGCGGCGAGAACGAGCGGCGGACCGCCCCGTACGCGAAGCCACCGACCAGCGAGGCGACCGCCCACATGGTGAGCACGGCGCCGGTCCAGCCGACCTCGCCGCTGGCCCGCAGCACGGCGACCACCGCGACGTCGGTGCCGCCGAGGACCAGGGTCGCCGCGCCGCTGACCGCGAGCACGGCCAGCATCCGGGGGGTGAGCCATTCCCGGCGGGGCGTGCGGGGCTGCGGACCGGCCGGCTCGTCCGCGCTGCGGGTGGGCGGGTTGAGCAGCCAGAACGCGATGCCCGAGGCGACCACGCCGGTGCCGACCGCCCAGAGGGTGGTGCGCGCCGAGACGGTGGTGGCCAGCGCCACGGCGAGCGCGGGCCCGACCATGAACGACAGCTCGACGGACATCGAGTCCAGCGCGTACGCGGGGCGTCGCCGGTCCTCGGGGGCGAGCGCGGCGATGGACTGCCGGATCACCGAGAAGATCGGCAGGGCGAGCAGGCCGGCGAGGAACGCGGCCGGCAGCAGCACGGGCAGCGAGAGCGTCGGCGCGCTCGCCCAGAACACCGCCTCGGCGACGGTGGTCACGGCGACCACCGGGCGCAGCCCGCGCCGGTCGACCAGGCGGCCGAGCAGCGGCGAGCCGAGCGCCGCCCCGACGGTCATCGCGGCCCCGACCAGGCCGGCGGCGCCGTAGCCGCGGCCGAGGTCGAGCACCACGAAGAAGGTGAGCGTCACCCCGGTCGCGGTGAGCGGGATGCGGGCCAGCACGGACACCAGCAGCAGCGACCGGAGCCCGGGCAGGGCGAGCGCTTGCCGGTAAGGCGTCAAGTTCATGATGGTCCGTACCTCCGGCGGCCATCCTCGACCGGAGATACGACATCGGCAAGCGATTACCGGCTCAAGCGTCCCTGATCACAGGCTCGCCCAGCATGGTGACGCCGGCGCCGTCCATCGCCCGCAGCGCCACGTCGAGGGTGGTCCGCGCGACGGCGGCGGTGAGGTCGAGCAGCACGGTGGTGGCGAAGCCCTCCCGGGCGGCGTCCAGCGCGGTGGCCCGGACGCAGTGGTCGGTGGCGATCCCCACCAGGTCGACCCGGTCCACGTCGTGCCGGCGCAGCCAGTCGACGAGGCACTCACCGTCGTCGGCGTGCCCCTCGAAGCCGGAGTACGCCGCGGCGTGCTCGCCCTTGTGGAAGATCATCTCGACCCGGTCGGTCTCCAGGTCCGGGTGGAACTCGGAACCGGCGGTGCCGACGACGCAGTGCCGGGGCCACGAGTCGACGTAGTCCGGCGGATCGCCGAAGTGCGGGCCCGGGTCGACGTGGTAGTCCTTGGTGGCGACCACGTGGTCCCAGCGGTCCGGCTCGGCGGCGAGCAGCCGGGAGACGCCGGCCGCGACCCCCGCGCCACCGGCGACGGCGAGGGACCCGCCCTCGCAGAAGTCGTTCTGCACGTCCACGATGATCAAGGCGTTGGCCACGGAGTGACTCCTTCGTCAGCTTGCCGGGACGACGGTGACCGGCACCGCCGGGTCACCGCCGGAGAGCTTGAGCCCTTCCCACGGGATGGAGATCAGGCACTGCCGCAGGTGCTCCCGCGACTCGTCGATCGAGGGCAGCGCGACCGGCTCCCCGTCGACGATGAAGGAGCGCTGGAGCAGCCGGTCGTTGGGCTGCCGGTCCGGCACGCCCTGCGGCACGATGATCTCCTCGGTGGCGGTGCCGGTGGGCTTGTGCCGGCGTACCGCGACCTTCCGGCCGCCGATGGTGGCCTTCTGCTCGGAGCGCTTGACCACCGGCCGCCCGTCCACCTCGACCAGCTTGTAGACCAGCCCGGCGGTGGGCGCGCCGGAGCCGGTGACCACGGCGGTGCCGGCGCCGTACATGTCCACCGGCTCGGCGGCGAGGGCGGCGATGGCGTACTCGTCGAGGTCACCCGAGACGATGATCTTCGTTTCGGTGGCGCCGAGTGAGTCGAGCAGTTCCCGGGACTGCTGGGCGATCACCGCCAGGTCGCCCGAGTCGATCCGGATCGCCCGCAGCTCCGGCCCGGCCACCTCGATCGCGTTGCGGATGCCCTGGCTGATGTCGTACGTGTCGACCAGCAGCGTGGTGTCCTTGCCCAGCGTGGCGACCTGCGAGGCGAACGCCGTCTTCTCGTCGTCGTGCAGCAGGGTGAACGCGTGCGCGGCGGTGCCGGCGGTGGGGACGCCGTAGCGCCGGCCGGCGGCGAGGTTGGAGGTGAACCGGAACCCGGCCAGGTACGCCGCCCGCGCCGCGGCCACCGCCGCCTCCTCGTGGGCCCGCCGGGAGCCCATCTCGATCAGGGTGCGGCCACGGGCGGCGGTGACCATCCGGGCGGCGGCGGCGGCCACCGCGCTGTCGTGGTTGAGCACCGACAGCACCAGCGTCTCCAGCACCACGCACTCGGCGAAGCCGCCGGAGACGGTGAGGATCGGTGAGCCCGGGAAGAAGAGCTCGCCCTCGGCGTACCCGTCGACGTCGCCGGTGAAGCGGTAGCCGGCCAGCCACTCGGCGGCCCGGTCGTCCACCACCCCGGTGCGGCGGAGGAAGTCCACCTCGTCGGCGTCGAAGCGGAAGTCGCGGATCAGGTCGACCAGCCGGCCCGTCCCGGCGACCACCCCGTAGCGCCGCCCGGCGGGCAGCCGCCGGCTGAACACCTCGAAGGCGCAGCGGCGTTCGGCGGTGCCGTCCCGGAGGGCGGCGCTGACCATCGTCAGCTCGTAATGGTCGGTCAGCAGCGCGGGGCGAAGGGAGCTCACCGACCCAGCCTAGAGTTCACGCCGATTCCGTGCCGTCGTGGCCCGTGAACGACCGCAGCGCCGCCGGCAGCTCCGCCCGCCCGGTGATGCCCAGCTTGCTGTAGACCCGCTGCAGGTGGTTCTCCACCGTGCGGGTGGAGAGGAACAGTCGCTCGGCGATGGCCCGGCTGGTCACCCCGGCGGCGGCCAGCGTGGCGATCTGCCGTTCCCGATCGGACAGTGACGGTCGCAGCGCCTCCAGCGCCGGTGTGCGGATCTGGTCGCAGCCGCCGAGCAGTCCCGCGAGCCGCTGGTGGGCGGCGCCGGCCGAGGCGGCGCGTTCCCGGCGCAGCTCGCGCAGCGCGGTCGAGGTCGCCTCGGCGGCCCAGACCGGCAGGTCGAGCGCGGCGAAGCCGCCGGCCACCGCCAGCAGTTCGGCGTCGTCACCGGCGACGGTGGCCCGGGCGTACCGGGCCAGCAGCGGCGGCAGCACCCCGTCGACCTGCTCGGAGAGCTCACCCAGCCGTTGCGTGACGGTGCGCCGGCTGCCGTCGGTGCAGGTCGGGCCGACCGGGGCCGTCGCCTGCCCGAGCCGGACCAGGTCGTGCAGGACCAGCACCTCGTGCCCGGCGAAGCCGTCGGCGCGGAGCCGGTCGGCCAGGTCGCCCAGGTGCTTGGTGGCCCCCGGAAGGTCGCCCCCGGCCGCCAGCACCGCCCCGCGGGCCTGCTCCAGCCAGGGGTAGAGCACCACCATGCCGGGCGCGTGCGTCCGGTCGGCCTCGGCCATCGCCTCGGCGGCGTGCTCGGCCTCGCCGCGCAGCGCCGCCGCCTGGGCCCGTTCGGCCTGCGCCAGCCCGGCGTAGACGCGGCTGGTGGCCAGCACCGCGCAGGCACCGAGGCTGACCTTGAGCGCCTCGCCGCTGCGGCCACGCAGCCGGGCCGCGTACGCCTGGAGGATCGCCAGGTAGCCGGTGCCGAGCCGGAAGTCGCCGGCCCCGGCCAGGTCGGCGAACTCGTCGGCGACGATCGCGTCGATGCCGGCCAGGTCGCCGGCGAGGGCCAGCCGGGTGCCCCGGGCCAGTTCCATCGCGAGCTGGAGGTAGGGCATGTCGCTGCGCCAGTGCGGCGCCTCCGCCGCCACCCGGGCGATCGCGGTCGCGCTGCTGCGGAACCGCCCCCGCGCCGCGTCCAGGTGGGCGATGGTGCAGCGGGCCAGCTCCCGCGCCGCCACGCTGGCGGCCGGGCGGTCCAGCACCGACCGGGCGAGCCGGAGCGCCGCTGTGCCGTCCAACCCGTGCAGCCGCATGATCGCCTCGAAGGCGCGGACCCGCGCCTGGTCACCCGGGTCGGTCAGGGTCGCGCCCGCCTGGGCGATCTCCTCCACGGTGGACTCCCGGCTGAGTCCCCAGTAGCTGACCATGCCGCGCACGGTCAGCCAGCGGCTGCGCCGCCGGTCGCCGTCGATCTCGCCGGCCACCGCGTCGAGCACCCGGATCGCCTCGTCGGGCCGGTCGGCGAACATCAGGATGGTGGCGAGCAGCTCCGCGGCGTCGAAGCCGCCGCCGGCGTCGAGCGCCGCGCGGGCCAGCCGGGTCGCCAGGGGTACGTCGTACCGGGCGAACGCCTGGGCGGCCGCGCCGAGCAGCAGCGTGGCGTCCTGGGCGGTGCCGGAGTCCAGCCGCCACACCGCGACCCGGAGCAGGTCGCCCCGGCGCCGCGCGCCGACCTGCTCCAGCAGCTCCGCCAGGCGGGCCTGCAACCGTCGGGTCCGGGTGACCGGGCAGCGGCGGCGCATCATCTCGCCGTAGAGGGGGTGGGCCAGCCGGACGTCGAGCCGCCGGTCGTCGCGGACCATGGTGATCAGGCCACGCTCCTCGGCCAGTTCCACGTCGGCCTGCTCGGCGGCCTGGTAGAGCAGGTGCAGGCCGAGCGGTTCGCCGAAGGCGACCAGCTCCACCACGGCGCGCACCCCCGGCTCCAGCCGCCCGATCCGGGTGTCGATCAGGTCGGTGAGGCTGGGGGCCAGCTCCAGCCGGCCGGTCCAGCGCCAGACGCCGTACTGGCGGTCCAGCTCACCGCCGCCGGCGGCGGCCAGCACCAGCTCGCGCAGCAGCAGCGGGTTGCCGGCGGAGAGCCGGAACAGCCGGTCCGCCGAGCCGGCGTCGACCGGACCGTCCAGGATGGCCGCGAGCAGGTCGGCCGTCTCGGCCGGACCGAGCGGGGCAAGCTCGAAGTGCTCGACCAGGTCGTCGGTCCACAGCGCCCGGATGGGCAGCGGCACCTGCTCGCCGTTGCGCAGCGTCCCCAGGATGGTGGTGTTCTCCCGGCGGGCGAGCAGGTGGACCAGCGCGGCCGACGGCGGGTCGAGCAGGTGGGCGTCGTCGATGGCCAGCACGATCCGCCGCCCGGCGGCCTGCTCCTGCAACACCTCCACACCCCAGCGCAGCACGCCGGCGGGGGAGAGCCCCTGTGGCTGCTCGGCGGGGAGCACCTGGGCCAGCCCGCCGAACGGCAGCGCCGCGGTGGCGGTGCTGGCCGCCACGTACCAGATCGCGTAGCGGTCGGCGGGCAGTGCGCTGACCCCCTCGCGCAGCAGCCGGCTCTTGCCGATGCCGGCGTGGCCGCTGAGGATGAGCCCACGCCCCTCGGCTCCGTCCACGGCCGAATGCAGACGGTCAAGTTCATCCGTTCGGCCGACGAAGCCCCACCGACTCATCGGTGCAGCATATCGACGGAAATCCGTCCGCGCTCACACCGTCACGCTGCGAAGTTGAGTAATGTCGTGGTTACCGGTGAGTATCCGCGGTTTTCGGTCCTGGGGGGTGTCGGACGTACCCTTCCGGAATCCGGGTGCCACCGCGCCGGATGTCCATGCGGGCTGCTCACCGCCGCCCGCCCGCCAGCCACGGGAGCCGCCGATGAAGCCCGGTCCACTCCCCGGGGTCGACGTGCCCGGCGGTGCCGGTGGGGCGGCCGAGCTGCCCCGCTGCGGTCCGCTCCCCGCCCGCCTGGGGGTCACCGAGCCCGGCGCCGACGAGCCGCTGGCGGTGGTCGCCGCCGGTCCGGCCGCCGCGGCCCGCCGGGAGGTGCTCGCCGCCCTGCTCGGCGTCGCCTCCGGCATGCTCGACGTGCCGGCGGGCAGTTGCCTGCTGGTCCGGCACGCCCGGGTCGCCACCCGCGCGGCGTACGTGCCGGGCTACCGGCAGCCGCACTCCTACGGCGCCGACCAGGCGGCCGCCGGCCCGGCGCTGGCCCGCCCGCCGCGCCGGGTCGAGCTGAGCCTGCCCGAGCCGCTGCTGCGTCACTTCGCCGTGCTCGACACGCCGGACACCGACACCCTCGGGGTCGCCGGCGGTCGGATGCTCCTGGACGCGGTCGGCCGCGGCGGCGCGCTGCTCTACGTCATCGGCGCCGACCAGGCCTTCACCGGCGCGGAGCTGCACCTGCTGGCCGAGGTGGCCCGGGCCCCGGTCGAGGTCTTCTTCGTGGTCACCCCCGGCGCGGGCGGCTGGGCCCCGGCCGAGGCGGCGGGCGGGACGGACGACACGGAGGCGCCCGTCCCGTCGCCCCGCGACGCGTCGTCCGAGGCGCCGGCCCTGCTGGACCCGGCGGAGGTCAGCGTCGAGGCGCACCGGGCGGCCCTGCTCGCCGCCGTGCCCGCCCTCGCCGGCGCCCGCTGGTTTCCGGTGCACCGGGCCGAGCATCCCGGCCTGCGCCGGGCCCTGGTCGGCTGGTCCGCTGACGAGGGGCTGCGCCGGGCCAGCCTCCAACCGCCCGTGCTGCCCGGCGCCCACGGCCGGGTGGCCGTCGTGCCCGACGCCGACGCGGGGGACTGGTCGGAGCGGCTGGAGCGGCAGACCCGCACCTGCGCCCGCAGCATCCGCCAGCACCTCGCGCTGGAACTGGCCAACATCCACCTGCGCGCGGTCCAGGAGATCGTCTTCGGGGTGGGCTGCGCGGGCCTGCCGCAACTGCTGGACCGGGAGATGGAGGCGCTGTCCCTGCTCGCCACCGCCCAGTGCGACGAGGCCGTGCGCGCGGTCATCGACGACGCCGCCGCGCGGGTCCTCGGCGCGCCGCTGGCCGAGGGGGTCCGGCAGCGGATCGCCGCGGCCGTGCGGTGGGGTCTGGCCGACCAGCCGCAGGGCCGGGACCTGGAACGGGTGCTCCTGGTCACCAGCACCGCCGGGGTGGGCGACCTGGTCGGTACCGGCGCGATCGACGCGCTGGCCGGCCATCCCGGTGCCACCCGTTCCGAGGTGCTGCCGCCGGTCGCGGTGGCGCTCTCCGGCGGGTGCTGGCAGCACTGGCGCACCCCGGGCAACAACGATCCGATGGCCGCCCGGTCCTGGGCCCAGCGCGCCCTGCGCGAGGTGGAGCTGGAGCTGTCCCGCGAGGTGTCCCGGCGCTTCGAGGCGGTCCGTCTCTCCCTTGGCGCGGTGCTCTCCGATGCCCTCGACCACGGCATCCTGCTCGCCTGAGCGCGGCGTCGTCACGTCGCCGCCCCGCCCGGTCCGCGCCGCCCGGGAGGGTGATCCGGGCCGCCCCGGCGTTCCGGTTCATCGGTTCGCCGAATCCGGTGGCACGATGGGGGGCATGGCGGCTCCACAGGTTGCACCGGTCGAGACGCCGGACACCGACGAGGTGCCGGTCTCGGACCGGCCTTGGGTGACGATCGTCTGGGACGACCCGGTCAACCTCATGACGTACGTGACCTGGGTCTTCCAGAAGCTGTTCGGGTACAGCCGGGAGAAGGCCGAGAAGTTGATGCTGGACGTGCACCACAAGGGTCGGGCCGTGGTGTCCAGCGGCGCCCGGGAGCGGATGGAGCACGACGCGTCGCAGCTGCACGCGTACGGGCTGTGGGCGACGGTGGACCGCTCGTGAGCATGTTCCGCCGCCAGGGCGGCCGCTACGTCGCCACCTTCGCCGTCGACGAGGTGCGGGTGCTGCGCAAGGTCGCCTCCGAGGTGGTCGGGCTGCTCACCGACGGCTTCGACCACTCCGACCCGGTGGTCGGGCGGCTCTTCCCCGACGCGTACCCGGACGACCCGGCGAACACGGCGGAGTTCCGCCGGTACACCGAGGGCGACCTCAAGACCGCCAAGATCGACCAGGCCGGCGCGATCCTGGCCGCGCTGCCGGACGAGGCGGGCGGCGAGGTGCGGCTGGACGCCGAGGCGGCCGAGGCGTGGCTGCGGGCGCTCAACGACGCCCGGCTGGCGATGGGCGTCCGGTTGGAGATCAAGGACGGCACCGACCTGGGCGAGGAACTCGACGACGCGGTCGCCGAGGACCCGACCTCCTCGCGGGTGTTCCAACTGTCGGTCTACGCCTACCTGGGATATCTCCAGGAATCCCTGCTCAACGCCCTGATCGACTGAGTGTGACGGTCACCGCATCGCAGTCGGCGGCCGGTGGGCGCTAGGCTGGGCGACGTGCTGAGCATCGACCGGTCGATCGTCGAGGCGATCGTGGCGCACGTGCGCCGGGACCACCCGGACGAGGCGTGCGGCGTGGTCGCCGGTCCCGCCGGCAGCGACACCCCCACCCGGCACATCCCGATGGACAACGCCGCGCGCTCGATGACGTTCTACGAGTTCGACTCGATGGAGCAGCTGCGGGTGTGGCGGGAGATGGACGACCGTGACGAGGAACCGGTCGTCATCTACCACTCGCACACCGCGACGGAGGCGTACCCGTCCCGGACGGACATCTCCTTCGCCGGCGAGCCCGGGGCCCACTACCTGCTGGTCTCCACCCGCGAGCCGGACAGCGAGGAGATCCGCTCCTTCCGGATCGTCGACGGCGTGGTGACCGAGGAGCCGGTGCGGATCGTGGACGCCGCGGTGGACCCGCACGCCGTCCAGTCCTACATGTTCGGGCAGAGCCCGGCGACGGTCGACTACGAGTGTTCCGGCCGCTGACCTTCAGCGCCGTTCACTTCTCGTCCGTCACCGAGGCACACCGATCAAGGAGCACGACACCATGGCCATCGAGGTTCGCATCCCCACCATCCTGCGCAGCTACACCGGCGGCGCGAAGGTCGTCGAGGGCGCCGGGGACACCCTGGGCGACCTGCTCACCGACCTGGACTCCCGGCACGCCGGCCTGCGGGGCCGGCTGGTCACCGACGCCGGCGCGCTGCACCGCTTCGTCAACGTCTACGTCAACGACGAGGACGTCCGCTTCCTCGGCGCGCTGGACGCCAAGCTCACCGACGGCGACAGCGTGACCATCCTGCCGGCCGTCGCCGGTGGCGCGTTCGGCTTCGCGGCGGCAGCCGCCATCGCGTCGCACGCCGTCTCCCGGCGCGCGCCCGTCGCTCGCTGACCGGCGGGCGTCATGGCTCGCTACGACAGCCTGCTCGACGCCTGCGGTGGCACCCCCCTGGTGGGGTTGCCCCGGCTCTCGCCGACGGTGCCCGCGGGGGCACCGCCGGTGCGGCTCTGGGCCAAGCTGGAGGACCGGAACCCGACCGGCAGCATCAAGGACCGGGCGGCCCTGTTCATGGTCCGCGCGGCCGAGGAGTCCGGCCGGCTCCGGCCGGGTGACACCATCCTCGAACCGACCAGCGGCAACACCGGCATCTCGCTGGCCATGGTGGCCAAGCTCCGCGGCTACCGGCTGGTCTGCGTGATGCCGGAGAACGTCTCCACCGAGCGGGTCCAGCTGCTCCGTATGTACGGCGCGGAGATCATCTTCTCGCCGGCCGCCGGCGGCTCGAACCAGGCCGTCGCCACCGCCAAGCAGATCTCGGCGGAGCACCCCGACTGGGTGATGCTCTACCAGTACGGCAACGAGGCCAACGCCCGGGCGCACTACGAGACGACCGGGCCGGAGCTGCTGCACGACCTGCCCACCATCACCCACTTCGTGGCGGGCCTGGGCACCACCGGCACCCTGATGGGCACCGGCCGCTACCTGCGGGAGAAGGTCGACGGCATCCAGGTCGTCGCTGCGGAGCCACGCTACGGCGAGCTGGTCTACGGCCTGCGCAACATCGACGAGGGGTACGTCCCGGAGCTCTACGACGCCACCGTGCTGTCCCGGCGCTTCTCCGTGGGCACCCGGGACGCGGTGCTGCGGACCCGGCAGCTGGTGGAGGTCGAGGGGATCTTCGCCGGCTTCTCCACCGGCGCGATCCTGCACGCCGCCCTCGCGGTGGCCCACGAGGCGGTGCGGGACGGCCGCCGCGCCGACGTCGCCTTCGTGGTCTGTGACGGCGGCTGGAAGTACCTCTCCACCGGCGCCTACGGCGGCACGCTCGCCGACGCCGAGGACGCCCTGGAGGGTCAGCTCTGGGCCTGAGGCCCGAGCCCGGGCCGGCCGGTCCGCACCGGCCGGCCCGGGGGTGTCACGTTGATGACAACTTCCATTAGATGATTCTTGCCCCGCCGTCGCTGCGCGTAGGCTGCGCAGCGTGGCGTACGCGTCGGTAGAGATCATCGGCGAGGCTCGCACCGGCGTGTCGACTACGGTGAGCAACGACAAGGCGACCGGATGAGACTGACCGTCCTCGGCTGCGCGGGCAGCTTTCCCGGCCCCGAGTCCCCCTGCTCCGCCTACCTGGTCGAGGCGGACGGCTTCCGGCTCCTGATCGACTTCGGCTCCGGGTCGCTCTCCACCCTCCAGCGCTACGCGGGGCTGCACGCCCCGGACGCCATCCTCCTGACCCACCTGCACTGCGACCACATCCTCGACGCCGCCTCGTACGTGGTGGTCCGCCGGTACGCCCCTGACGGGCCGTACCCGCCCCTGCCGGTGTACGCCCCGTCCGGCGCGCCGGACCGGCTGGCCGCGGTCTACGACCAGGGGGACGGCACGGTCGAGGACGTGTACCAGTTCTACGGCCTGCAACCCGGCACCTTCCCGATCGGCCCGTTCACCGTCACCGTCGACCGGATGAACCACCCGGTCGAGACGTACGGGGTGCGCCTGGAGCACGGCGGGCGGGTGCTCTGCTACTCCTCGGACACCGCGCCCTGCGACGCGCTGCTGCGGCTGGCCCAGGACGCCGACGTCTTCCTCTGCGAGGCGAGCTACCTCGACGGCATGGAGAACCCGCCGGACCTGCACCTGACCGGCCGGGAGGCCGGCGAGGCGGCGACCAAGGCGGGGGTCGGCCGGCTGCTGCTGACCCATCTCGTGGTGGCCTGGGGCAGCGAGTCGCACACCGTCGAGTCCGCCGCCGGCGCGTACGCCGGGCCGCTGGAAGTGGTCCGGGCCGGCGCCGCGTACGACGTCTGAGCGAACACCTGCAGCCGGTCGTGCCCGCCCGGGGATCTCCTGGATCGACCGACTGAGCCGGGTCCGCCCGGCGCGCGTTCGTGGTGGAATGTTCGCCACCACGTCAGCGGCCGGTCGTCCCGTGCACCGCTGCCGCCCCCACGGTGACACCATGCGGATCGCCATCGTGACCGAGTCGTTCGCGCCGGACGTCAACGGCGTCGCGCACTCGGTGGTCCGAACGGCGGAACATCTCGTCGCCCGTGGCCACGAGCCCATGGTCATCGCCCCGTCGCCGCCCGGTGCGAAGCGGCGGCCGATCGACCGGTTGCCGTACCCGGTGGTCCGGATCCCCAGCGTGCCGCTCCCGCGCTACCAGGGCTTCCGGCTCGGGATGCCCAGCCTCCGGCTGGCCGAGGCACTCCTCGGCCACGCGCCCGACGTGGTCCACCTGGCCAGTCCGTTCGTCCTCGGCGCGCGGGCCGCCACGCTGGCCCGGCGGCACGGGCTGCCCACGGTCGCCGTCTACCAGACCGACGTCGCCTCGTACGCCCGGGCGTACCGGGTGGGGTGGGGGGAGGCGGCGGCCTGGCGGCGGCTGCGGGAGATCCACAATTCGGCACAGCGCACCCTCGTGCCCTCCACCCGGTCCGCCGCCGACCTGATCGCCAACGGCGTGCAGCGGATCTGGCTGTGGCGTCGCGGCGTCGACGCGGAGCGTTTCCACCCCGACAAACGCTGCGCCGGGCTCCGCCGCGCCCTCGCGCCGCGCGGCGAGATCCTCGTCGGGTACGTCGGACGCCTCGCCCCGGAGAAGCGGGTGGAGCTGCTGTCGGCCGCCGCCCGGTTGCCCGGGGTGCGGATCGTGGTCGTCGGGGACGGCCCCGCCCGGCGGCAGTTGGAGAAGGCCCTGCCCGAGGCGCGGTTCCTCGGCGTGCAGCACGGCGAGGCCCTGGCCCGGCTCTACGCCAGCCTCGACATCTTCGTGCACACCGGGCCGCACGAGACCTTCGGCCAGACCCTCCAGGAGGCGGCGGCCAGCGGACTGCCGGTGGTGGCGCCGGCCAGCGGCGGTCCGGTGGATCTGGTCGAGCCGGGCGTGACCGGGCTGCTGGTGCCGCCCGGCGACGCGGACGCCCTGGCCGGGGCGGTGGCGACGCTCGCCGGCGACGCGCGGCGGCGGACCGCGTACGGGGCCGCCGGCCGAGCCGCGATCGGCCGGCGCAGCTGGACCGCCATCGGCGACGAGCTGATCGGGCACTACCAGGCGGTCCTGGCCGGTGTCCCGACCGGCGGCCTGCCGGTCACGTGACCGGCGGCGCCGCCCCGGCCGGGCGGGGGCTGCGGATCGTCCGGCTGGCGAACTTCGTCACCGCCCGCTCCGGCGGGCTGCGCACCGCCCTGCGACACCTCGGCGAGGGCTACCGGGCGGCCGGTCACGACCCGGTGCTGGTCGTTCCGGGACACCGGCCCGCGGTGAGCCGCCAGCCCTGGGGCACGGTGCTGACCGTGCCGGGGCCGGCCGTGCCGGGCAGCGGCGGCTACCGGGTGCTCACCGGCCGGCGGACGGTGCAGCGGCTGCTGACCCGGCTCGCCCCCGACCGGCTGGAGGTCTCCGACCGCGCCACGCTGCGCTGGACCGGCGAGTGGGCCCGCGCGCACGGGGTGCCCTCGGTGATGGTGTCCCACGAGTGCCTGACCGGGCTGCTCGGCCAGTGGCGGCTGCCGGAGGCCACCGCCCGCCGGGTGGCGGACCGGCTCAACCGGCTCACCGTGGGGGCGTACGACCGGATCGTCTGCACCACCCGGTGGGCGGCCGAGGAGTTCGACCGGATCCACGCCCCCCGGGTCGACCTGATACCGCTCGGCGTGGACCTCGACACGTTCCACCCGGACCGGGCGGAGCCGGCCCTGCGGGAGCGGTACGCCGACCAGACCGAGGTCCTGCTCGTCCACTGCGCCCGGCTCTCCCCGGAGAAGCGCCCGGAGTTGGCGGTCGACACCCTGGTCGAGCTGCGCCGCCGGGGCGTACCGGCGGTTCTGGTGCTGGCCGGCGACGGGCCGTCGCGGGGCGCGCTGGCCCGGCGGGTGGCCGGGCTGCCGGTGCACCTCACCGGCTTCCTGCCCGACCGGACCGCGGTCGCCGCCCTGCTGGCCAGCGCCGACGTGGTGCTCGCGCCGGGGCCGGTGGAGACGTTCGGGCTGGCCGGCCTGGAGGCGCTGGCCAGTGGGACGCCGGTGGTGGCGAACGCCGCCAGCGCGTTGCCGGAGGTGATCGCCGGAGCGGGAATCGCCGCGTACGGCACGGCGGCCTCGATGGCCGACGCGGTCGTCCGGCTGCTGGACCGGCCGGAGGCGGCGCGGCGGGCGACCGCCCGGGCGCGGGCCGAGGAGTTCGGCTGGCCCGCCGCGGTCGCCGGTTTCCTGCGGGTGCACGGGGCGGAACCGGACGGCACGCCGCCGCGGCTGCCGGGCTGAGGACACCCCGGGGCGGTTCGATCACTCGACCGCATAAGGTGCAGGCATGGCGCGACCTGACGGGCGGCTGCCCGACCAACTCCGACCGGTGACCCTGACCCGCGGCTGGAGCACCCATCCGGAGGGCTCCGTGCTCGTCGAGTTCGGTGGCACGCGGGTGCTCTGCACCGCCAGCGTCACCGAGGGGGTGCCCCGCTGGCGCAAGGGCTCCGGGCTCGGCTGGGTGACCGCCGAGTACGCGATGCTGCCCCGGGCCACCAACACCCGCTCGGACCGGGAGAGCGTCAAGGGCCGGGTCGGTGGCCGTACCCACGAGATCTCCCGGCTGATCGGCCGGAGCCTGCGGGCGGCCGTCGACCTCAAGGCGCTGGGCGAGAACTCGATCGTGCTCGACTGCGACGTGCTCCAGGCCGACGGCGGCACCCGGACGGCGGCGATCACCGGCGCGTACGTGGCGCTGCACGACGCGGTGACCTGGCTGGCCGGGCGCAAGGCGCTGGCCGGCAAGCCGGAGAAGGTGATGCACCGGTCGGTGGCGGCGGTCAGCGTCGGCATCATCGCCGGCGAGCCCCGGCTGGACCTCGACTACTCCGAGGACGTCGCCGCCGAGGTCGACATGAACGTGGTCTGCACCGGCGAGGGCGACTTCGTCGAGGTGCAGGGGACCGGCGAGGCCGGCATCTTCTCCCGTACCCAGCTCGACTCGCTGCTCGACCTGGGGCTGTTGGGCTGCGTGGAACTGGCCGACGCACAGCGGAAGGCACTCGCATCATGAACAAGGTCCTGCTCGCCACCCGTAACCGCAAGAAGCTGATCGAGCTGCAGCGGATCCTCGACGGCGCGCTCGGCGCGCACCGGATCGCCCTGATCGGGCTGGACGACGTCGAGGAGTACCCGGAGCTGCCGGAGACCGGCCTGACCTTCGGCGAGAACGCGCTGATCAAGGCCCGGGAGGGCTACCGCCGCACCGGCCTGCCCACCATCGCCGACGACTCCGGGATCGCGGTCGACGCCCTCAACGGTATGCCGGGCGTGTTCAGCGCCCGCTGGGCCGGCCGGCACGGCGACGACCGGGCCAACCTCGAGCTGGTGCTGGACCAGATCGCCGACCTGCCCGACGAGCACCGCGCCGCCTCGTTCGTCTGCACCGTCGCGCTGGTGCTGCCCGGCGGCAAGGAGCACCTGGTCGACGGCCGCCAGGCCGGCCGGCTGCTGCGCGCCCCGCGCGGCGACGGCGGTTTCGGCTACGACCCGATCTTCCTCGGCGACGGTCAGGACCGCACCAACGCCGAGCTGACGCCGGAGGAGAAGGACGCGATCAGCCACCGCGGCAAGGCCCTGCGCGAACTGGCGAAGCTGGTCGCCAAGGTGCTGCCGCCGGCCTGACCGTCCCCGTCACCGCTGGCCGGGGCCGCCGGTCAGCGGTGGTGCAGGGTGATGAGGTCACCACCCAGTTCCCGGACGGCCACCCGGTCCTCCACGGCTAGCGTGGTGAGCACCTGTTCCACCTCGGCCAGGGTCGCGAACCGACCCACCGAGACGGCCGCTGCGGTGTCCAACTCCTCCACCCACAGCCCCGTCGGCTCCCAGGTGGCCTGCACGCACCCGCCCGACCGGCCGACGCACATGAGGAAGTCGTAGCTCAGCGGGCGCATCCGGCGCACCAGGACCAGCAGCTCCGCCAGGTCCATCGGCACGTCCCGGTCGGCGCCGCCGACGTGGTCGGCGGTCACCTCCACGAAGTCCACCGGCGCGGGGGCCGGCACGGTGCCCGGCGGCAGGCCGCGCAGCCGCCGAACCAGGTCCGTGCCGTCGTACCGGCCCACGGTCAGCTCGGGCCCGCCCGGGTCGGCGTACGCGCCGACCAGCGCGTCGCCCTCGCGCCGGACCTCCACCGACCGGCCCGCCCAGCTCAGCCGCACCCGGACGGCGGCCGGGAGCCAGGGCAGGTGCAGCGCGGTGAGCCGGCCGGCGGGCATCGGCCCGTCCCCCGGGGCGTGCGGCCCGGTCCAGCCGCTGAGCAGCTCCACGTCGACCTCGACGTCGTCGTGCGGCGCGGGTGGTACGGCGGCGAGCCGGCCCACGCGGCGTCGGCGCCACGTCATCGGCACCTGGATCCGGCTGCCGGTGTCGCCGTCCCAGTGGACGGTCAGCCCCTCGGCCCGTAGCGCCGCCGCCACCTCCTCGCCGATCTCCGTCAACGCCGGGCCCCCGAACAGCCCGTAGGCGACGAAGACGGGCGACCCGGCCACGGCGCGCTCGGCGTCCTGCCGGTGGTAGAAGGCGTAGCCGCGCGGTTCGATCGTGCGCGGCACGTCCGCGCCGATCTCGTCCACGCCGCAGTTCTGGCAGCAGGTGAAGTTTTCCCGGGCGACCACGCCGGCGGCGGTGAGCGCCCGGAACGCCGCGGTGAGCCGGTCGCTGTCGGTCACCTCCGGCCAGTGCGCCTGCGCCGTGAGGTGCCGGGTCAGCTCCTCGGTCACCACCGGCCACACCAGCTCCGCGACCCGGTCCGGCTCGTCGGTGCGGTCCAGGTATTCCACCGTCTCGGCGACGATCGCGGCGGCCGGCAGCTCGGCCAGCGCCACCTGCCGCCCGACGAAGTCCCGGACCTGCTCGTCGAGCTTCTGCTCCTCGGTGTCCACGGCGGCGAACGCTAGCAGCACCGGCCGACAGCGGACCCGCCCTGCCGAACCGTCCGGTCGGCCCGGGTCGGAAGGGCGGGGTCCGGTGGTCAGGCGAGGGGGCCGAGCTCGCGTTCGATGGCGGCGCGGAGGTCGGGGCCGGCCAGGACGGCGCGGGCGGCCTCCATCACCGGGGCGAGGAAGACGTCCGGACCGGGCTCGCCGGCGACCGGGGCCAGCGCCTCGACGGCGGCCCGGCCGGCCGGCGACGGGGTGAGCGGCGCGCGCAGCTGGAGCCCGCGTACGGCGGCCAGCAGTTCCACCGCGAGCAGGCTGGTCAGGTTGTCCAGCACCGTGCGCAGCTTCTTGGCCGCCGCCCAGCCCATCGAGACGTGGTCCTCCTGCATCCCGCTGGTGGGCAGCGAGTCCACCGAGGCGGGGGCGGCGAGCCGGCGGTTCTCCGCCACGATCCCGGCGGCGGTGTACTGGGCGATCATCAGGCCGGAGTTGACCCCGGCGTCGGGGGAGAGGAACGCCGGCAGCTCCCGGTTGCGGGCCACGTCGAGTAGCCGGTCGACCCGGCGCTCGGCGATCGCGCCCACCTCGGCGGCGGCGATGGCCAGGTAGTCGGCGGCGAAACCGAGCGGCGCGCCGTGGAAGTTGCCGGTGGACTCCACCCGGCCGTCGGGCAGCACCACCGGGTTGTCCACTACCGAGAGCAGCTCCCGCGCGGCGACCGTCGTGGCGAAGTCCAGGGTGTCCCGCGCGGCGCCGGCCACCTGCGGGGCGCAGCGCATCGAGTACGCGTCCTGCACCGCGTGCGCCAGGTCGTCGCGGTGCGAGTCCATCACCCGCGAGTCCTGGAGCAGTCGGTGGATGTTCGCCGCCGACGCCGCCTGGCCGGGGTGCGGCCGGATGGAGTGCAGCTCGGGCAGGAACGGCCGCTCGGAGCCGAGCATCGCCTCGATGGCCAGGGCGGCGGTCACGTCGGCCATGGTGAACAGGTGCCGGGCGTCGTGGATCGCCAGCAGCAGCATGCCCAGCATGCCGTCGGTGCCGTTGATCAGTGCCAGCCCCTCCTTGGCGGCCAGCGCGATCGGCTTCAGCCCGACCCGGCTCAGCGCGTCGGCGGCGTCCATCCGCTCGCCGGCCGGGCCGAGCACCCAGCCCTCACCGAGCAGCACCAGCGCGCAGTGCGCCAGCGGCGCCAGGTCGCCGGAGGCGCCGAGCGAGCCGTGCTCCGGCACCCACGGGGTGATCTCGTGGTTGAGCAGGTCGACCAGGGCCTCGGCGACCAGCGGGCGGACCCCGGAGTGGCCCAGCGCCAGCGAGCGGACCCGCAGCAGCATCATCGCGCGGACCACCTCGCGGGGCATGGGCGCGCCGACCCCGGCGGCGTGCGAGCGGATCAGCGCGTGCTGCAGCTCGGCCCGCCGCTCGGGTGCGACGAAGGTGTTCGCCAGCGCGCCGAAGCCGGTCGAGACGCCGTAGACGGGTCGGCCGGCGGCCTCGATGCCGTCCACGATGGACCGGCTGGTGCTCATCGCCTCCACGGTGGCCGGGTCGAGGACGACCTTGGCGGTGCCGCGGGCGACCGCGAGCACGTCGGCGGGGGTGATCCCGGTGGGCAGGATGGTCACGGTCATTGCGGAACTCCGTTGTGCAGAACCTGGCGGATCAGTGGTACACCGGGCCGGTAGGCCAGGTGCAGGTGGGACGGGGCGTCGAGGATCACGAGGTCGGCCCGGGCGCCCGGGGTGAGCACCCCGACGTCGTCGCGGCGCAGCGCCCGCGCGCCCCCGGCGGTCGCGGCCCAGACGGCCTCCGCCGGGGTCATCCGCATCTCGCGTACGGCGAGCGCGACGCAGAACGGCATCGACGAGGTGTACGACGAGCCGGGGTTGCAGTCGGTGGCGAGCGCCACGGTCACGCCCGCGTCGAGCAGCCGGCGGGCGTCCGGGTACGGCGAGCGGGTGGAGAACTCCGCCCCGGGCAGCAGGGTGGCGACGGTCGGCGAGCCGGCCAGCGCGTCGACGTCGGCGTCGCTCAGGTGGGTGCAGTGGTCGACGCTGGCCGCGCCCAGCTCCACCCCCAGCCGTACCCCCGGGCCGGGGCCGAGCTGGTTGGCGTGCACCCGTACGCCCAACCCGGCCGCCTGCCCGCAGGTGAGGATCGCCCGGGTGTGGTCGGCGTCGAAGGCGCCCCGCTCGCAGAAGACGTCCACCCAGCGCGCGTACGGGGCGGCGGCGGCGAGCATCGGCCCGCAGACCAGCCCGACGTAGTCGTCGGGGCGGTCGGCGTACTCGGCGGGGACGACGTGCGCGCCGAGGAAGGTGGTCTCCGCGCTGACCTCGGCGGCGATCCGCAGCGAGCGGGCCTCGTCGGCGACGGTGAGGCCGTACCCGCTCTTGATCTCCATGGTGGTGCTGCCCTGCCGCATGGCCTCCGCGCGCAGCCGGCGCACGGTGGCCCGCAGCTCCTCGTCGGAGGCGGCCCGGGTCGCGCCGACCGTGGTGCGGATGCCGCCGCCGGTGTACGGCTGCCCGGCCATCCGGGCCGCGAACTCGGCGGCCCGGTCCCCGGCGAAGACCAGGTGGGCGTGGCTGTCCACGAAGCCCGGCAGCACCGCCGCGCCGCCGGCGTCGATCCGCCGGTCGGCGGCCGGGGCGTCCCGGGACGGGCCGATCCAGGCCACCCGGCCCTCCTCGACCAGCAGCGCCACCCGGTGGCGGATGCCGAGCGGGCCGCCCTCGCCCGCGCCGGCGACGTTGGTGACCAGTTCGCCGATGTCGTCGACCAGCAGGCTGCTCACGGCGTCCCTCCGCGCTCCGGCCCGGCGCCCCGGAGCCCGCCCGCCGCCCACGCCGGCCGGCCCGCGCGGCTACGCACCGGACACCGCCGCGATCGCGTCGCGCAGCTCCGCCGGCACGTCCACGGTCAGGTGCACGCCGTCGCGCACCACCTGCCGGCCGTCGACGACCACCGAGCTGACGTCCGCGGCGGTCGCCGCGAAGAACGCCCCCACCGGCGGCACCCCGGCCGTGCGGGCGGTGTCGAGCCGTACCGTGACCAGGTCGGCGCGGTCACCGACGGCGAGCCGGCCGGCGTCGGCCCAGCCCAGCGCGGCGTGCCCGCCGGTGGTCGCGGCGGCCAGCAGGTCGACGGCGCTGAAGTGCCCCCGCCGGCGGGTGCGCAGCCGCTCGTCCAGCTCGACCGCGCGGGCCTCCTCGAACAGGTCGACCACGGCGTGGCTGTCACTGCCCAGGCTGAGCGGGCTGCCGGCCTCGACCATTCGCCGGGCCGGCCCGAGCCCGTCGGCCAGGTCCCGCTCGGTGGTGGGGCAGAGGCAGACTCCGGTGCGACTCTCCCCGAGCAGCGCCACGTCCGCGCCGGTCGGGTGGGTGGCGTGCACGGCGGTGACGGCCGGCCCGAGCACCCCGTGGTCGGCGAGCAGCCGGGTGGGGGTGCGGCCGTGTACTGCCCGGCAGGCGTCGTTCTCGGCGGGCTGCTCCGACAGGTGCAGGTGCAGCGGCGCGCCGCGCCGGTCCGCCCAGCCGGCGACGGTGGCGAGCTGTTCCGCCGGCACCGCGCGGACCGAGTGGATGGCCGCGCCGACCCGGGCGTGCCCGGCGTCAGGGGTGAACGCGCTGACCCGGTCCGCCCAGCGCAGCGCGTCGCCGTCGCCGAACCGCCGCTGCGGCCCGGCCAGCGGGGCGCCGTCCACGGTGGCGGTCAGGTAGCAGGTGTCCAGCAGGGTGATCCGGATGCCGGCCTGCGCGGCCGCCTCGACCAGCGCCGCCGACATCGCGTTCGGGTCGTCGTACGGGGTGCCGTCCGGGCCGTGGTGCAGGTAGTGGAACTCGCCGACGCAGGTCACCCCGGCCAGCGCCATCTCCGCGTACGCGGCCCGGGCCAGGGCCAGGTACGAGTCCGGATCGAGCCGCTGGGCGACCGCGTACATCCCGTCCCGCCAGGTCCAGAAGTCGCCCCGCCCGGCGTGGGTGCGCCCGCGCAACGCCCGGTGGAAGGCGTGCGAGTGGGCGTTGGCCAGGCCGGGCAGGGTCAGGCCGGGCAGCCGGACGGCGTCACCGAGCACCTCCACCCCGGCGGTGGGCCGGCCGGCGGTCAACGGGGCGACCGCGGTGATCCGCCCGTCGACCGCCTCGATCAGCACGTCCGGGGTGGGCTCGGCGTGCTCGGGCAGCCAGGCGTACTCGGCGAGCCAGCGGGTCATCGGCATGCCAGCTCCTGGAGCACCCGGGCCAGGGCGGTGACCCCGGCGGCGCAGTCGGCGTCGGAGGCGGACTCGGCGGGGGAGTGCGACACCCCGGTCGGGTTGCGCACGAAGAGCATCGCGGTGGGCAGGTGCGCGGCCAGCACCCCCGCGTCGTGGCCCGCCCCGGTGGGCAGCACCGGCGCGTCGAGCAGCTTGGCCAGCCGGTCGGCCAGCCCGCCGTCGAAGGCGACCAGCGGGGTGGCTGACTCCTCCGTGCAGGTCAGCTCCGTGCCGTCCCGCTTCGCCCGCTCGGCCGCCTTGGCGTGCACCGCCCCGACCAGCCCGCGCAGCGTCTCCGGTTCGGCCGCCCGGGCGTCCAGCCAGCCGGTCACCCGCGACGGGATCGCGTTGGTGGCGTTCGGCTCCACCGACACCCGGCCCACGGTGGCGTGCGCGTCGCGCAGCCGGGCCTCCTTGTTCGCGGCCAGCACCGTGAACGCGTACGTCAGCATCGGGTCGCGGCGGTCGGCCATCCGGGTCGTACCCGCGTGGTTGCCCTCGCCGTGGAAGTCGAAGCGCCAGCGGCCGTGCGGCCAGATCGCGCTGGCGACCGCGACCGGCGAGTCGGCCTCGACCAGCGCGCGGCCCTGCTCGACGTGCAGCTCCACGAAGGCGGCGAAGCGGCCGAGCAGCGCCGGGTCGGCGCCCGCGGGCCGGTCACCGAGCGCCTCGGCGAAGCTCACCCCGGCCGCGTCGCGCAGGCCGGCCGCGCGCTCCACCGCGATCTCCCCGGTGAGCAGCCGCGATCCCAGGCAGGGTACGCCGAACCGCGCCCCCTCCTCCTCCACGAACGCCGCCACCGCGATCGGCCGGTCGGGCGTGACGCCCGCGCCGCGCAACTCGTCGACGGCGAGGAACGCGCTGACGATGCCCAGCGGCCCGTCGTACGCCCCGCCGTGCGGCACCGAGTCGAAGTGGCTGCCGGTGAGCACCGCGTCGCCGGCCTGCGGGTCACCCCACCAGGCGAAGAGGTTGCCGTTGCCGTCGGCGGTGACCGGCATGCCCCGGTGCTCGGCCTGCTCGCGGAACCACTCCCGCAGCCGCAGCTCCGGCTCGGTCAGCGCGTAGCGCAGGTAGCCCCCGCTGCCGGCGTCCCGCCCGACCGGCGCGATCTCGTCCCACAGCGCCCGGAAACGGCCGGCGAGATCCGTCACGCCGGTCCCTCGGCCATCGGCACCCGCACCCCGGTCCGCTCGGCGACCTCGCGGGCGGCCTCGTACCCGGCGTCCACGTGCCGGATCACGCCCATCGCCGGGTCGTTGGTGAGCACCCGCTCGATCTTCTGCCCGGCCAGCGCCGTGCCGTCGGCGACGCAGACCTGCCCGGCGTGGATGGACCGCCCGATGCCCACCCCGCCGCCGTGGTGGATGGACACCCAGGACGCCCCGCTGGCGGTGTTGACCAGCGCGTTGAGGAGCGGCCAGTCGGCGATCGCGTCGGAGCCGTCGGCCATCGCCTCGGTCTCCCGGTAGGGGCTGGCCACGCTGCCGCAGTCCAGGTGGTCCCGGCCGATCACCACCGGCGCGGACAGCTCACCGGAGGCGACCATCTCGTTGAACCGCACCCCGGCCTTGTCCCGCTCGCCGTAGCCGAGCCAGCAGATCCGCGCCGGCAGGCCCTGGAAGGCGACCCGCTCGCCGGCCATCCGCATCCACCGGGCCAGCGACTCGTTCTCCGGGAACAGCTCCAGGATGGCCCGGTCGGTGGCCGCGATGTCCTTCGGATCGCCGGAGAGCGCCGCCCAACGGAACGGACCCTTGCCTTCGCAGAACAGCGGCCGGATGTACGCCGGCACGAAGCCGGGGAAGTCGAACGCCCGCTCGTAGCCGGCGAGCTGGGCCTCACCACGGATCGAGTTGCCGTAGTCGAAGACCTCCGCGCCCGCGTCGAGGAAGCCCACCATCGCCTCGACGTGCTTCGCCATCGAGACCCGGGCCCGGTCGGTGAACTCGGCCGGCTTCGCCGCCGCGTAGTCCCGGGCGTCGGCCAGCTCCACCCCCACCGGCAGGTACGACAGCGGGTCGTGCGCGCTGGTCTGGTCGGTCACGACGTCGATCTCGACGCCGCGCACCAGCAGCTCGGGGAAGACGGTGGCGGCGTTGCCGACCACGCCGACGCTCAGCGCCCGGCGGTCCCGCTTCGCGGCGAGCACCCGCTGCACCGCGTCGTCCAGGGAGTCGGCGATCTCGTCGAGGTAGCGGTCGTGCACCCGCCGCTCCAGCCGGCTGCGGTCCACGTCCACGATCAGGCAGGCGCCGCCGTTCATGGTCACCGCGAGGGGCTGCGCCCCGCCCATCCCGCCGCAGCCGGCGGTCAGCGTCAGCGTCCCGGCCAGCGTGCCGCCGAAGCGCTTCGCCGCCACCGCCGCGAACGTCTCGTAGGTGCCCTGGAGGATGCCCTGGGTGCCGATGTAGATCCACGAGCCGGCGGTCATCTGCCCGTACATGGTCAGGCCGAGCTGCTCCAGGCGGCGGAACTCCGGCCAGGTGGCCCAGTCGCCGACCAGGTTCGAGTTGGCCAGCAGCACCCGGGGCGCCCACTCGTGGGTGCGCATGACCCCCACCGGGCGGCCGGACTGCACCAGCATCGTCTCGTCGTCGCGCAGCTCGGTGAGCGTACGCACCAACGCGTGGTACGACGGCCAGTCCCGGGCGGCCTTTCCGGTGCCGCCGTAGACGACCAGGTCGTCCGGGCGCTCGGCCACCTCCGGGTCGAGGTTGTTCATCAGCATCCGCAGGGCGGCCTCCTGCGGCCACCCCTGGGCGGTACGTGCGGTGCCGCGAGCGGCGCGGACGGGCTGGTGCATCTCGAAACTCCTCTCAGCCGAGGAACAACTGGCGACGGGCGGCGGACGACTCGAACGCCTCCAGGCGGGCCTGCGTGTCCGCCGGGGAGGCGTCGCAGATCGCCTGGAGGACCACCATGGCCAGGGTCATCGGGGCGGTGTGCAGGTCGAAGACGAGGTCGGTGCCGACCGTGGCGGGCAGCACCAGTTCGGCGTACTCGGTCGCCGGGCTGACCGGCGAGTCGGTGATCGCGACCACGGTCAGCCCGGCGTCGCGGGCCTCCCGCAGCGCCTCGAAGGTCTCCCGGGGGTAGCGGGGCAGGACGAAGGCGAGCAGGGCGCTCGCCCCGGACGCCGCCGCCTGCTCCAGCCGGTCGGTGAGCAGGCTGCCGCCGTCGTCGAGCACCCGGACGTCCGGGTGCACCTTCGCGGCGAAGTAGGCGAAGTACGCGGCCAGCGGCGCCGCCGCGCGCAGCCCGAGCACCGGCAGCGGGCGGCTGGCCGCCAGCAGGTGCCCGGCGGCGGCGATCCGGTCCCGGTCGGCGAGCTCGTCGGCGAGCCGCTCCAGGTTCGCCATCTCAGCGCGGACCGCCCGCTGGAGTTCGTTGCCGTCGCCGTCGCCGCCGGTGGCGCCGCCGGAGGTCAGCTCGCGCAGCCGCCGCCGCAGCGCCGGGTAGCCGTCGTGGCCGAGCGCGACGGCGAACCGGGTCACCGACGGCTGGCTCACCCCGGCCAGCTCGGCCACCTCGGCCGCCGACAGGTACGACGCGGCGGCGGCGTGCTGCACCAGGCAGTGCGCGATGCGGCGCTGGGTGGGCGTGAGCCGGACGCCGTGGAACAGGTCGAGCACCCGGTCGGGGGGTGCGGCGACGGCTCCGTCATTCATGGCGTGACTGTATGCATGAAAACTTTCAGATGCAACCGTCGTCCGTTCGGTCACACCCGCCCGACCGTCGGGAGTCCACACGGGAGGAGGCCCTGGTGGGGCGGGGTGCGGCCGGAACTGCCGGCGGCCGCCGCGCTCGCGGCGTTTCTGTACTATCCGCACGGCGGGTGAGCAGAGGAGTGGGGCATGCAGCCGGACGGTCCGTACAGGTTCACCGAGGTGATGGGCGTCTGCCAGGTCGGCAGAGCCTGGTGGGCCGTCGACGGGCAGGACCGGCTGGTGACCGTCGCGGTGCTCGAACCCGTGGTGGCCGAGGACCCGGCCTGGCGGCGGGCGTTCTCCGCCATGGCCGACGCGCTGGCCGCGCCGGGCGGTGGCGGCGGGCCGTACCTGGCCGCCGACTTCACCGCGGCCGCGCCCTGGGTGGCGTACGCCGCCGACGGCGGGCCGGGTGCCGACCGGCTCTTCCTCGCCCTGGGCCACGAGATCCACAGGGAGGAGGCGGGCGAGGACAGCACCGTGGCGATGCTCCAGGTGCCCCAGTCGCAGCCGGCCCCGTGGGCGGTGCAGGGCGACCCGACGCAGGTCTCCGCCCCGCCGCAGCCCGTGTCGACGCAGCCCGTGTCGACGCCGCCCGTGTCGACGCCGCCCGTGTCGACGCCGCCGGTGTCAGCGCCGCCGCACCAGGGCACCCCGCCGCCGGTGTCCGCCCCGCCGCAGCCGGTCGCCACGCCTCCCGTGTCGGCCCCGCCGCAGCCGTTCTCGACGCCCCCGTACCCGGTCTCCACGCCGCCGCACCAGGTGTCCGGGCCGCCGGTGTCGCCGGCGTACCCGCACCCGACCAGCGTGCCGCCGTACGACCCGCTCGCCTCCACCGCGCGCCGGATCCAGCCCTCCGAGCCGCGCCGACGCCGTACCGGGCTCTGGCTCGGGATCGTGGCGCTGGTGCTGGTGGTCCTCGCCGCCGCCGGTGGCGTGGCGGTCTGGGCCGGATCGGACGACGGCGAGGGCTCCCCGCCGCCGTACACCCTCGAGGAACGGGCCGTGGCGGTGGCCTCGCCGTCGCTGGTCTACGTGGAGGTCGTGTTCACCGGTTACCTCCGGGACAAGCGGACCGGAGCGCCCCTGCGGGCGGCGCCGATCACCTTCAACCGCCGGTGCAGCGGGTTCGTGGTGAGTCCGGCCGGCCACGTGCTCACCAACGGCTTCTGCGTGCGTCCCACGGGCGACACCCCGCGGCAGAACGCGCTCTACGCGCTGGGCCGGGTGCTGATCCAGGAGAAGAAGCTCGAACCCGGCAAGCTCGACGACTACGTCGCGCAGCAGCTCAAGACCACGGTTCTCACCGGCGTCGACGCCGCGAAGGAACCGGAGGTCCGGCTGTTCGGGCAGGTCAACGTGGCCAAGGGCAATGTCACCGACGCTCCGGCGATTCCGGGCGAGATCGTCAGGACGTGGGAGCCCCAGGCGGGCAACGTCGCCCTGGTCAAGCTCGCCCAGGACAATCTCCCCGTCGCCGAGCTGAATCCGGCTGCCGACCTCAAGGAGGGAACGACACTGCTCTCCATCGGGTATGGCACCACGGACAAGGACCCCCTCACCGCCACCTTCACCGTCCAGTCGAAGCGGGTGACCGTGACCGGCTCCGGCACGTCGGGAACGATGCCCGTGTCCCGGGTCAACGACGACGTGGGCCTCTACTCCCGCGGCGGGCTCGCCGTCGACACCAACGGCCGGGTCGTCGGCATCCTCGACAACGACGAGGAGCTGCCCACCAAGGCGAACCGCATCGTCGTGCCGGCGTCCACTCTCGACGCGATGCTGACCGAGGCCGGTGTCACCGACGAGCTCGGCGACACCGACAAGCTGTATCGAAGTGGGCTCGACGACTACTTCGCCGGCCGGTACTCCGACGCCATCACCCGGCTCGAAGCCGTCGCGGCCAAGTCGCCCGCCAACCTGGTGGCGCAGACGTACCGGCAGAACGCGGTCGACCGCCAGAAGATTGGGGCAGGCGACTGACGCCTGCCCCGGCGTGGCCGGTCGTCCGTCGCCGCTACCGGCTGTTGCGGACGAGCGGGAGCAACCGGGCCTGGTAGCCGTTGAGGTACCGGTCCGGGTCGGCCTGGAGCACGGAGTCCAGAAGTGTGCCGAAGACGTCGCGGAAGTCCACCTTGGCCTTGAGGTCGCCGTTGTCCAGATCGACCAGGCTCGGTTGCTCGCCGTGCAGTCCACCCGCGACCCCGGGGCCCAGCACGAAGAGCGGGCCGGCCGTGCCGTGGTCGGTGCCGTCCGACGCGTTCGCCCGGACCCTACGGCCGAACTCGCTGTACACGGCCACGGTCACCCGCCGGCCGGCCCTGGTCTTCGCCAGCCGGTGCAGGAACGCGGACAACGCCTCGTCGAGCTGCTTGAGCAACCACTCCTGCCCGACCCGCTCGTTGGCGTGCGTGTCGAATCCACCCAGGCTCACCGAGTAGACCCGGGTTGGTACACCCGCCTCGACACACCGGGTGACCAGAGCGAGCTGTGCCGCGAGGGAACTGCCACCGCCGGTCGCGGTCGAGGGCAGGGGCGGCTGGTCGCCCGTCCCCGACGGGATGTTGGCCTTCTGCGCCTGGTGCACGAGCTTGTTCACCTGCAGGAAGTCCTGGTACGCCTCGGCCGCGCGCGCCTGCAGGTCCGACTCGCCCGCCTGGGGTTGCCCGAGGGCGGCCAGCAGCTCGGCGTCGATCCCGCCGGGTAGTTCGAGCCCGCCGACCGCCACGCACGCGCCCACGCGCGTCCCACCGACGAGAAGCGGCGGGAGTACCGGCTCGAAGCTGACCGCCGCCTCGGCGGGAGCGTTGGTGCCGTCGAGCCAGCGGCCCACCCAGCCGGTGGCGACGGGCACCTCCGGTGACGCCGTCTGCCAGATGTCCATGGACCGGAAATGGCTCCGATCGGGCCGGGGATAGCCGACCCCGAGCACCACGGCCAGCTGCTTGTCGTCCCAGAGTCGTTTCAGCCCGGTCAGCACCGGATTCAGCCCGAGCGCGTCGTCGAGATGCAGTACCTGCCCAGGGGCGTACGCCAGCTCGGGGCGGGCGGAGTGGTACGCCGGATCCGCGTACGGGATGACGGTGTTCAGGCCGTCGTTGCCGCCGTACAGGGTGACGAGGACCAGCTTGTCGATGCCATCGTCCGGGTCCGATTCTTGGTCGCGGGTCGCCGTGGCGAGCAGTTCGGCCAGCCCCATCCCGCCGGCCGCCAGTGCGGCGGCACCGCCGGCGGCGGCCGAGGCGAGGAGGAACCTGCGTCGGGTCAACGAATCCATGTCAGATCACCAGGTACTCCGGGCTCACCAGACCGAGGGTCAGGAGCTGTCGCGGGTTCTTCGCCTGTTTCAGGGCCAGGTAGGTCCGGTTGGTCCACGTGTCGATCGCGAGGATGTTCGCCAACTGTTCGGCGGTCATCCGGTCGATGCCGGCCAGCCCGGCGAGCAGGTCGGCCAGACCGAGGCGCACCTGCGCCGCCGCCGAGTTCAGCCACGCGGTTCCGCTCGGCCAGCCGCCCACACTCTGTGGGGCGAAGGGAACCTGGCCCAGGCCGGTCAGTCCCGCCACGACCCGGTGCAGCGTCTCGTCGGGGAACCGGGCAGGCCTGATCTCCAACTGCCGCATCGCGCCGACGAGCCATTCCACCGGCTGCTTCACGAGCCGGTAGCGACCCGACCGAAACTCCTCGTCCTCGAAGAGGGCCCGCAGCATGCGCATGCCGACCGGGAAGGCCGCCCGCATCCGCTGCTCGGTGGAGCTGACGATCGGCTCGGAGGAGGAGCCGTACCGGAACCACAGGCGGGAGGCGATGAAACGGGCGCAGGCCGGCTGCTTCGCGAGGAAGTCGACCAGCGTGTGGGCGTCGAACTTGGCCGTGGCGCCGAGGATCGTCTTGGGCCCGGCGTCGTGGCTGTCCGGGAAGAAGATGGCCGTCTCCGGCACACCGAGGTCGGTCCGCCATCCGGTCAGCGCGCGCCCTGCCTCCTTCACGTCCTGCTCGGTGTAGTTCCCGATACCCAACAGGAACAGTTCCATCAGCTCGCGGGCGAGGTTCTCGTTCGGTGCGTCCTTCGTGTTGAGCTGCCCGTCGAGCCAGTACACCAGCGCGGGATCGGACACCAACTTGCGTGCCATCACCCCGATGGTCGGCGAGCTGCGGATCTTCCGCTGCTGCGCCAGCATGAACTGGGGGCTGCCGACCTTCCGGATCGAGGTGGCCCAGTGTCCGTGCCAGAAGAACGTCAGCTTCTCGTTGGCCTGGTGGTCCGCGACCGTCAGTCGGTCCAGCCACCACCGCACGATCGCGTCGGTGTGCTCCCGTCGGGTCGCTTCCGCCGCGGCCCGCTGCTCCGTGGTCGGGTTCGGGAGATCGTCGAAGGGATCGCGGCCGAGGTCCGGCATGGGTGAAGCGGCGGCACCCCGGTCCGGCCCGGCGGGCGCCGTCAGCCTCGACACGGTTGCCGCGTAACCTGCCTTCCGCGCTGCCGTCAGCTCGGACGCCGTCGGACCGAAGCCCGCCCGCCGCAACAGCATTGCGACGTCATCGCTCATCGTTGTCAACCTACGTCGAGGTCGCGGGATCTCGGAGCCCGGTCTCCGCCGTCCACTGTCCTCGCTGGACCAGGTACGAGCCAGTCTAACGGATCTTGCTGCGGAGAGTGACCCCCGGGGCCGGACAGAGGCCGCGGTCCGGGACCGCCCCCGGTGACCTCGGTCCGCGTGTCCTACCTGGACCGTACCGCGATCAGGCCGAGCAGGTTCGCGCGCATCTTCCGGAGCACGCCCACCGCGGTCGCGAGCTGGTCGACGTGCGTGGAGCCGACCCGAGCCACCACCGCGGTCGCGTCCGTGGCGGTCACCAGGACCTTCGCTTCGGCGTCCGACAACAGCGGCGGAGCACTGACGATGACCAGGACATCGTCCAGCCGACACGACTCCAGCACGGCGGCCAGCCGGTCCGGCTGGAACAGCATCTCGGCCGGCCCCGGTTCGACCCGACCGGTGGGAAGGACGAAGAGCGGAAGATCCGGGTGCCAGTGGACCGCCACGTCGTTGACCGACGCCTCGCCCCGGAGAACGTTCGCCAGCCCGACGTCGTTGGCGGTGACGAACAGCTCATGGACCTCGGGGTTCCGGAGGTTCCCGTCCACCAGCACCACCGTCTCGCCGGCCCGGGCGAACGCGATCGCCAGGTTCCCGGCGGTGGTGGCCCCTCCGTCACCGGCGGCACCACTGATGACCGTGAGGCTGGTCAGGCGGTCTCCGACCGCCTGGAGCCGGAGGTTCGTCCGCAGCTGCCGGAAGACCTCGGCACGGTCGGAACCTTCGTCGTGGGCCATCAGGCCGGCCGCCGCCGGCTCGGCCTCGACCACCCCCACCAGGGGCAGCTCCGCCACCTCGGCTGCGTGGCTCTCGTCCCGGACGGCACGCTCCCGCGCGTACGCCGTCAGCGCCGTTGCCGTCCCCACCAGCAGACCACCGGCGAGACCGAGGCCGAGGTTGGTCAGCGGCCGGGGTGAGTCCGGAGACGGCGGCGTGATCGCCGGGCGGACGACGGACACCTTGACCGGAGGGGCGTCGATCCCGGTCGGCTTCTCCAGCCTGCCGATGAAGTCGGGAAACTCGTCCGCGATCGCGTTGGCGATGTCCCGGGCGCGTTCCGGATCCTCGTCGCCGACCTCGACGGTCAGGACCGCCGTGCTGGCCTTGCCCGTGACGTTGACCTGCGACATCAGCTCCTCGGGCGAGTAGGGCAGACCCAACCGCCCGATCACCGCCGCGGCGACCTCAGGGCTGTTGGCGATCTCGGCGTACGACCGGACGCGTTGCAGGATGTAGTTCCCGCCGGTGTCGAGTTGACGGATGTCCCTCGTCGGGAAGTTCGGCGAGAAGAACAGCTGCACGTCGGCCTTGTAGACCGGGGTCTGCACCAGGGATGCCAGGCCGCCGCTCAGCCCGCCGAGCAGGGTGAGCACGAGGACCGCCCACCGGTACCTGCGTACCGCGTGCAGGTGGTGTCGAGGCGTCAGTCGGGTCCACTGTCCGAGCGCCGAACGTGATCTGCCGACGACGCCACGAATGCCGGGTGGCGAGATGTCCGCCGGCGGGGTGGACGCGCCGGCTGGCCGCAATCCGTCCGAAAGCCTCACTGTTGATCCTCACTCGTTTCGGCCAGCCGCCCACCGGCGGCCGAATTCGACTCGTACGAAAACGCGGCCGTGCTGCTCATCGCGACCCGGCAAGCAGGACGTCGGCGGCCACGGGCGTGTCCTGGACAGGGTCCTCCTCGGCGGAGTCCCGGGAGAACGCCAGCCCGGCCGCCAGAATCAGCACGGCGACAGCGCAGGGCCACAGATAGAAGTCGAAGAAGAAGATCTGCACCGCGATCCCCACGACCAGCATCCGGGCGACCAACGACCTCGACCTGACCAGCAGGCTCACCAGTAGGGCGACGAAGGGCAGCAGGGTGAGCAGCCCCAGGTCGTACCAGAGGGTGAGGTAGCTGTTGTCGAAGGTCTGCGCCAGGTAGTCACCGATCCCCACCTGCTGGAAGAACCGGACGTGCGCCTCCGGCCCCAGACCGAACAGCACGGTGTCGTAGCTCTCCCGCAGGCCGGACCACGCCGCGTCGTAGCGGCTGTACCGCGCGGTGGCCGAACTCGACCCCGTCATGTTGGAGAGCCGGGAACGCACCATCTCGATCGCGCCCTGCACCGGGCCGGGACCGACCACGACGAGTGCCGAGCCGGCGGCGACGGCAGCCGCGACGAGGCCGACACCGCGTAGGGTCACCTTCCGCTCCTGGGCGAGGTACCAGACGACGGCGGCGCCGGCGATGCCGAACCACGCGCTACGTGAGCCGGACAACAGCAGTCCCACCGCGCCGGCGGCGAGCGGCAGCTGCCAGAGGCGCCCGCGCAGGGCGATCGCGACGCACATCGACATCATGCAGTAGGTGCCGTAGACGATCGGGTGCCCGATCGTGCCCACCGATCTGCCGCCGCCCGCGGACGAGGTGAACGCGTTGCTGATCGCCAACTCGTCGAGGATCGGCCACGTCTCGGTGAGGCGCTGGTGGATCGCGAGCAGCGCCACCGGCACTCCGACCCAGGCGAACGCGCGGGCCAGCCCCTTCATCGCCTGCGGATCCCGGCGCGCCTCCTCCACCACGTGCCAGGCGATGACGGCGTAGCAGACGAACGGCGCGAGCGCGAAGACCAGATCCTTCGGTCCCCGCCAGTGCGCCAGGGCGGCGAGGAAACCCGCAACCGGCACCGCGAACGCGGACATCCCGACGGATGCCAGCGGTGCGTCCGGGTGGAAGCGCTGGAGGCGCCCGAACAGGGCGATGGCCGTCGCCGCCAGCAGGACGACCCAGACGGGTTTGGTGGGATAGCCCGGATCTGCGGTCACCGGCACGAGGAGCAGAACCGCGAACAGCGTGTGGTTCAGCCGGGACGGCGTCCAGACTCCCCAGACGAGCAGCGCGGCCATCCCCAGGATGCCCAGCAGGACGGGCTGCCAGCCCGCCAGCACGCCGACCGTGACAGCCAGCACGGCGGGCAGGCCGAACATCCGCACCGACCTGGTCACGGGTGCAGTTCTTCGAGGTAGGCGACGAACCGCCGGGCCGAGGAGGGGGCGGAGTTCAGTTCGCGCGCCCGTCGCCTCGCCGCCGAGGTGAGCCGGTCGACGCTCTCGTCGTCCTCCGCCAGCATCAGCAGGGCCCGCGTCAACGCCTCGACATCCGGTTCCACCAGCACTCCGCCGCCGTCGGCGAGGATCTCCGTGGTGGCCCCCGCGCGGAATCCGATCACCGGCGTCCCCGCCATGAGCGACTCCACGGTCACCCGACCGTAGGCTTCGTTGCGGGACAACATCAGGGTCGCGTCCGCTTCCGCGTAGAGCGCGTGGGGGTCGTCCGTCCACTCGGACATCTCGACGAGGTGACCGACCCCGTGCTCCTCGGCGAGCGCCTGAAGTGCTCGCTGCGCGGTCAGGTCGCCGACCCCGGCCAGCTTCAGTGCCAGTGGGCGCCCCGCTCTGGCGCATCGCCCCAGCGCCTCGATGGCGTCCGCCTGCCCCTTCTCCGGCGTGTAGCGCCCGAGCAGGACGAGTCTCTCCAGCGTGGGTGCGCCACGGCGCCCGTCCGCCGTCGGATCCCCGGTCCGGGGCGCGACTGACGGCGGGATCACCCGCAGCTTCTCGCGGACGGCGGGGGCCGCGGTGAGCAGTTGACCAGCGACGTACTGCGAGATCGCGACAACGCCGTCCGCCAGGCCGGCGATGGTCCGCGCGATCGTCTTCCGGGGTACGGCCGACCGCAGGCTCGGGTTGGTGAGCAGGCTCTCCCTGATCGTCCAGACGTGCCGGATGCCGGCCAACCGGGCGGCGATCGCGCCGGCCGGGACGACGGCCGAGTTGGTGACGACGAGGTCGGGTCTCGCCCGCCGCAGGTAGCGCAGGTACCGGGGAACCGAGCCCGCCGCCTGGCCGGAGCGCACCAGGCCGACCAGGGCCCTGTGGCGCCGTCCCATCCACAGCCTGGTCGGCACGACCACCACCTCCGCGCCCACCCGTACGAGTTCGGCCCGCAGCGGCCCCTCCGCCGGCATCGAGACGGTGACGCGGTGGCCACGGACCTCGACAGCCTCCCGCACCAGGGTGATCAGGGAACGCTCCGCGCCCATCAGGTCCGAGGAGTGGCTCACGAACAGGATGTGCACGCTAGAACCTTTCGGTGGGGCCGTGAACGCCCCGCAGACCGTCCCAGTACCCGGCCAGGACAGCGAGTGAGGCACGCCTGCGCTCCCGGCTGCCGGCGGCGAGGCGGAACAGCGACCTCGCCACGTTCCGATAGTGGATCGGCTCGCCGATCAGCAGCCGCCGCAGCGGACGCGGGTAGTGCTTCCGCACGTAGAGGATCTCATTGCGGTGGTAGTAGTACCGGGCCCGGGGGCTCGATCCGCTGAGGCTGCCGCCCCGCTTGTGCCACACCTCGGAACCGCAGACGAATCCGATCCGGCCATCCGCGTCGCCGATCCGGCGGACCAGATCGAATTCCTCCTTGTAGTGGAAGAACCGCTCGTCGAACAGGCCGACCTCGATGACCCGGGCCAGACGCAGCAGGAGCGCGGCGCCGGTGACCATGTCCACCTCGTGGGCCCCTTCCGCGCAGCCTCCGCAGCGGACCGGACGGACCTTGCCCTTCGGCAGCATGGCGGCCACGACGTACGGTTCGACGTCCGGGTCGCCGGGGTCCGCGGAGGTGGTCTGCAACGACGTCGACACCTCGAAGCGGTCCGCGTGCCGCAGCAGGGTCGACAGGGCGTGCGGCCGGGGCACCGAGTCCGCGTTCAGCAGCCACACCCAGTCGGCGCCGCGGGCCTGGGCCTCCCGGATGCCCGCGTTCATCCCGCCCGCGTAGCCCAGATTTCGGTCGAGCCGCAGCAGGGTGACGGACCCGTCCAGGCGCTCGAGCTTCTCGACGGAGTCGTCGGTCGAACCGTTGTCGACGATGACGACATCCGGCACGGTGCTGCCGCCGGCGACCGCCCGGAGGCAGCGGACGGTGTCGTCCGCGCAGTTCCAGTTGAGGATCACTGCAACGACTCTGTCAGGCAACGGTGCCAACCTCACTGTTCACGGGACTGGTCGCGGAAGCCGACGCGAACCGCGGTCCGGACCACTTCCTCAGGGCAACGGCGGTGACCGTGCTGTGCAGCGCGAACAGCACGACGGAGAGGAGGGCGACGCCCACGGCGCCGAACTCGGCGGCGGTGAGCGAGTAGCCGACGATCGCGACCACGGCGGTACCGGCGGCGATCGCCGCGGTCGCGCGTTCGCCGCCGAGGTTGACCAGCCGGGCGCTGAGGATCTTGCCGACGGTCACCGCGATGCTGCGCGCCACCAGGACGAGGCCGAGCAGCAGTGCCGCCTCGTATCCGCTCGTGATCACGCCGATTCCCGCCAGCCCGATCAGGACCAGCACCCCCATGCCGACTGCGAGGTACAAGGCCCGACGTAGCACCTCGTTCAGCCGCTGGGCCGAGCCGTCCGCATGGTCGCCGAGGGTCCGCTGGGCTGCCACGACCGCGCCGGCCTGGGTGAACTCGATCGCCGCCACCGCCAGCGAGTACACGGCGAGCACGTCCGGTCCCTGATAGCGGGCCAGGGCAAGCTGGTCGAAGCGGTACGTGAAGACCTGGGCCACGGCGCCCGCGTGGGTGAGGCCCAGCCGGGCGACGCGTTCCTCGGGAGGCGATGCCCGTCGCGCCATGCGGGTCAGCGACAGTCCGTGCTTCGTCCACAGCGCCACCGCCATCAGCGCCTGGCACCCCAGCCAGGCCAGCAACCACAGTTGCGCGTCCTCGACGGAGGCGAGGATCAGCAGGACGTACAGCGCCGGCGCGGTGGCGGCGAACGCGGCGCGGTACCGGTAGACACTGAGGAACTGACCCAGGGTGAGCCCGGCCGCGGCGGGAATGTTGCTCGCCGCGATGCACGCCGCGCCTGCGGCGGCGATGGCGGGGGTGGCCTCCTCCGAGTACCGCGCGAAGATCCAGGCCAGCGCCGCCGTCAGGGGCACGGTGGCGGTGTAGATGGCCAGGCTGCGCCGCCCGGCCGACTCGTCCAGCCACTGACGGCCCTGGGCCAGCAGGAACGTCTCCAACGACAATCCGCCGACCGCGACGCCGGTGGCGGCACTGGTCGTCGTCGCCACCAGCAGGCCGCGTTCGGTTGGCGGAAGAGCGACGCTGAGCAGGATGGCGACGCCGGACATCGCCAGGGCCGAGACGTACATCAGGGTGGCGCTGCCCGTCGCCCGCCGGACCGAACCACGCAGCTGCCGGGTCATGCCAGCAACCCCGCGACCGTGCCCCGGAGGACCGCGGTCGCCGCCTTCGGGCCGGCCACCATTAGCGCCTTGGCCGCGTAGAGGAGCCGGACGAGGGCGGCCAGGGGAAGCCGTCTGCCGTAGTGCCTCCGGAAAAAGATCATGCAACTGCGGCTGGCGTGGAAGTACGTGACGGGCGACTTGGCCTTCATGTCCCGGGTCGCGCCGGTCGCGCCGCCGCCGGAGTGCTCGACCGCGAGACCGTCGACGACCGTGACCGGGATGCCGAGGCGGGCGGACCGGACGGCGATGTCCGCCTCCTCGTAGAAGAGGAAGAAGTCCTCGGTGAAGCCGCCCAGCTTCTCGAACGCCTCGCGGGTGAGGAGGATCGAATGGCCGGCGACGTACGTCAGGGTGCGCGACGCCGCGGATCCCGTCGATGGCTGGCCGCTACGGCCGGTCAGCAGGTCGAGCGCGCCCAGGTCGGGGTGGGTGCCACCGTCGGCGCCGACGCTCGTCGTCGCACCGATCGCGCAGTCGCCCGCCCGGCGCACGTCCAGCGCCGACGCGAGGACGCCGCCGGTGATCCGGGTGTCGGGGTTGAGGACCCAGATCACGTCGGCACCCATCTCGAGCAGCCATCGCGCGCCGCGGTTGTTCCCCGCGGCGTAGCCGACGTTGCCGTGGCCGTGGATCACGCGGACCACCAGGCCGTGTCCGCGCGCGAACTCGGCGACCGACTCGAGTTCCCGCCGTTGGTCACTGTTGTCGACGAGCGCGACGGCGATCCGGGGCTCCGCACCGGCGTGGTGGGCCACCAGCGAGCGGACGAGTCCGGCGCAGTCGTCCGCGGACAGGTAGTTGACGATGGCGATGCCGAGGGTGCTCATCGGGACGTCACCGTCGCTGCCCTACGCGACCGCATCTGCCACCCACGCCGAGAACGTCGCGGCGAAGGCCGCTTCGGAGAACCTCGCGGCATTCGCCTGGATGCGATCGGTGCGCAGTTCGCCGACGCGGGCCGCCAGGGCGGCGAAGCCGCGTGCCTCGGTGGACCCGACGAGGAAGCCCGTCTCGCCGTCGACCACGGTCTCCAGCAACCCGCCGCGGTCGATGCCGATGACCGGCGTACCGCAGGCCTGTGCCTCGACCGGGATGATGCCGAAGTCCTCGTGGACCGGGAAGAGCAGGGCCTTCGCACCCCAGTAGAGCTGGCGCAGTCGTTCCTTGCTCGGCATGACCTCGAAGGTGACGGGGACGCTCACCCGCTCCGCGAGACGTCGGAGGTTGACCTCCTCGGGCCCGGAGCCGGCGATCACCACCGGGAGTCCGGCGGCCTCCGCGATCGCGATGATCAGGTCGAACCGCTTGTACGGAATCCACCGCCCGCCGCCGAGCAGATAGTCCCTCGGCTGGGCGCGGTCCGCCGGGGGAGCGTCCGCGAAGAAGGGGACGTCCACCGGGGGGTTGACCACGACCGCGTCACGTCGCCAGTAGTGCCGGATCCGGGCCTGCACCTCACGCGAGTTCGCCGCGTAGCTGTGTACGTGTCGACTGAACCGGACGTCGACGGCCTGGAGTGCGCGGCGTGGCAGGGCGAGCAGCGGACTCGACCCCCGGCCGTCGAAAGCGGGACTCCAGATGTACCGGGCCGGGGCATGGACGTAGCTCAGGTGCCGGGTCGTCTCGGGCGGCCCCAGCTTCACGGTGTGCGCGAAAGCGTGGCTGGACGAGATGACCACGTCGAACCGCTGACGGGTGAGGGTCCGCCAGGTCATCGGCATGAGGGGGAGGGCCATCGCCTTGCTGCGCCGGGCCGGGGTCCGGGCGAGCCAGGACTCCCGCAGGTTCGGGTCCTCGACGCCGTGGTCCTTCCAGAGCACGAACCGCTCCGCGTGCGGGACGAGTCGGGTGATGTTCCGGAAGACCTTCTCCGAGCCGCCGGTCGCGCCGAACCACTCGTGGACGAGCGCGACGGACGAGCCGGACAGCGCGGGGAGCGCAGGGTGCTGCCCGGACAGGTGGCCGGTGGTCGTGCTCATCGGCTCTCGCCTCCGTCGGGGCGCCGCCCTGGCGCGCGGGATCCTGGGCGTGACACCCTCGCGTACCACGTGAACTCCCTGTCGTCCGAAATGCGGTGTGGGATAGCAGCGGTTTGAGCCGGGACGGTGGAACCTCACCCGTCAGTTCTCGGCCTGCTGGTGGTCAGGGCTGGAGCGGCGCGACCGGCCGATGGGCGCAGTCGAACGACGTAGCGCCGGCTGGCTCGACATGGTGCGTCCTCCCCGTGACGGCCCTGGCGACGGACGTCGAGCCGGCGGGCGAACGCAGAATATGGGTTGGCCAGCGGTGCCGCCAGAGCCGGCGAGCCAACTCACGTCCTCCCCGCCTGCGGCCGGGAGGACGGCGGTGGGCGTCAACGACGACCACCACCGTGGACACCTCCGCCACCGTGCGCAGCAGGATCTTGATGTCGAGCCAGAGCGACCAGTTCTCGATGTAGTAGTTGTCGAACCTCGTCCGGTCGGAAATCGGCGTGTCTCCTCGAAGGCCGCTGACCTGCGCGAGACCGGTGAGGCCGACGGGTGCCCGGTGCCGCATCGCGTAGTTGGGGTACTCGGCGGAGAACTTCTGCACGAAGTACGGCCGCTCCGGCCGCGGCCCCACCACGCTCATCTCCCCGCGCACGATGTTCCAGAGCTGGGGCAGCTCGTCCAGCGACGTCCGACGCATGAACCGTCCGACCGGCCCGACCCGCCGGTCGTGCGCGATGGACCAGTTGGTCTGCGACTCGTGCTCGTCGGACGGTCGCATGGACCGGAACTTGGCCACCTTGAACGGCCTGCCGTACCGGCCGATCCGCTCCTGGTGGAAGAAGATGCCCCGCCCGCCCTCGAGGAACGTCGCGATCGCGCAGAGCAGCAGCAGCGGACTCAACACGACCAGCGCCACGGTGGCGAGGACCACGTCGGAGGCGCGCTTGATGGCCCACCGCGGACCGGACAGGGTCGTGTCACCGATCTGGACGATCGGGATCGCACCGACGTGGTCGGGGTAGCCGCCCTGGGAGCCGGACCCCCACAGCCGGGGAACCGCCCAGAGGTTGCAGGCCGCGCTCGCCGGGGGGAGCAGCGAGTCCATCAGGGACGCGCCCGGACAGTCCGGGTCGGCGATGACCAGGACGTCGCAGTCCAGCAACGGAATGAGCGCCTCGAGTTCGTCGAGCGTGCCGATCAGCGGAATGCCCCCGACCTGCTGGCGCGATGGAGCGTCGACACAGCCGACGAAGCGCAGGCCGTACTGGGGGTAGCGGCGCAGCAGCCGGGCGAGTTCCAGCCCGATCGGTCCACCACCGACGATGATGGCGTTGTGCTCCAGCCAACGCCGCCGACGCGCGACGATGGTCAGCTTCCGGGTGAGCGCCCGGCCGATGATGACCAGCCCGGCCGACAGCGCGACGTCGTGCATGAATCCGCTGACGTACGGCACCGAGTCGTGGCGTTCGGCTGCGATGATGGCCACCGCCGCGCCGCAGGCGAGCAGGCGCCCGCAGAGGCTCGGCAGCTCGTCCAGGATGCTCAGGTGGCGGCGGGCCTGGTAGAGCCCGCCGAAGGCGAAGACGGTCACCGTGAGCACCCCGTTGGCCAGCGTCCCGCGCCAGTAGTTCTGGCTCAGCAGCAGCGGGGTGAGCAACGCGGCGACGTCGACCGGGACGGTCAGCATCCAGGCCCGCAGCCAGCGGGTGCGCTTGGAGGCCCGGGAACTGGCGTACGGCAGCACCGCCGTGGTGTCCAGCCCGGCCCGCGGCGGGGCGGTGACCGCGGGCTCCGCGGCATCCCGGGCGGTGGAGGCGACCGGGAGCATCCCCTCGCCGCCGGCCTGCCCGGCCGGTGGTCCGGTCATCCGCCACGACGTGTCGTCGTGGCCCGGCCTGGTCGCAGCCGGATCTCTTGTGGCCGATTGCCCTGACATGGTCGATCCTCCCCCGTGACAGCCCACGGCACGCGTGACACGGGCCGCGGGCGCTCGCAGGATACGAGCGGGGCCACATCCGCCACCAGGACTGGCAAGGCGGAGCTGTCTCCTACTTTCCGGCGGCCACGATCTCGGAGACCGAGTCCCGGCGGACCGCGTCGAACATCTGCTTGGTCCTCGTGTTGTCCGGGAACACCACGCTCTCGCTGCCCACCCGGCCGGTGCCCTTCACCGGACAGGTGAAGAACCCGAGGTTGCCGCCGCGCAGGTGGCGCAGCTCCATCGCCAAGTCCACGAGCGACATTGACTTGTCCACGGCGACGGAATTGGCCGTGGCCTTCACGAACGAGTTCAGCTTGGTGGGGCTGCTCAGCGTCCCACCCGAGGCCGCCTTGTCGAGGATCGCCTTGATGACCTGCTGCTGGTGCTTGATCCGGGTGAAGTCGCCGTTGGCGAACGCGTAACGCTCCCGGGCGTAGTCCAGCGCGGTGGCCCCGTCCATGGTCTGCCGACCCGCGACGAACTCGCGCTTGCCGCCGGGGTTGAGCGAGTGGGTCGAGGTGAATCCCTGCTCCACGTCGATCTCGATCCCGCCCAGGGCGTCGACGATCTCCTTGAAACCGGCGAAGTCGACCATCGCCACGTGGTCGACGCGGACCCCGGTGAACTTCTCCAACGTCTGCACCATGAGCGGCACACCGCCCCACGCGTAGGCTGCGTTGATCTTGGCGTCGCGGCCGCCCCTACCCTGGTCCGAGCGGGGGACGTGCGTCCAGGTGTCCCGCGGGATCGAGATGAGCTGGGCGCTCGACCGGTCCTTCGGCAGGTGGGCCAGGATGATGGTGTCGCTCCGGGAACCGCCGGTGTTCTCCGGGTCGCGCGAGTCGCTGCCCAGGATCATGATGTTCATCGCGCCCTTGGCGACCACCTGCGGCCGGGACTCCTCGGGCACCCCGGTGAACGCGTCGACCCGGTCGATCGAGGAGTTGACCGAGCGGTAGTACAACCCACCCGCGAGGACACCGCCGCCGGCCAGCAGCGCCAGCACCAGCAGCACGATCAGGGCGATACGCCGGCCGCGACGGCGACGCGGAGCCAGTTCGGACGGCTGGCCCGTAGCGTCGACATCCTCTTCGGACGCGAAAAAGCGCGGTTCGGAGTCGGCGAACTGCTGGCGATCTGACATGGCCGCGATGCTACTGACTCACCTTTGCCGCCGGGGACCCTCCTCCGGACGGTCAGCCCCGGCCACCCGGTCGGTGAATCCAAAACTTTCTTCGCCACTCTTCACCTTCACCTGGTACAACCTCGGCGTGGACGCAACGACGCTTCGCCGGGCCATCGCCCGCACCCGCCTCGCCCCGGTCGCCGCCTTCCCGAAGCGGCTCCGCCGCGTCGCCCGGCACGACGCCAGGGTCATCCGCACCTCCGCCCGCTGGCTGTTCACCTCCCGCGAGCACCACAACTACACCTACGAGCTGACCAAGCTGAGCCGCCAGCACCTGACCTGGTTCGTCAGCGTCGTCTGCGACACGCCCGTCAAGCAGGTCCGCGCGTACGTCGAGGAGATCGAGTCCGACGACACGCTGCGCGGTCACATCGAGCGGGCCACCGCCGGCGCCGCCCGCCGCGGCCTGGCCGACAAGCAGGTCCGGTACGCCCGGCGCGTCGGCTGGTACGCCATCGTCCGCGCCACCCGGCCCAGCCACGTCGTCGAGACCGGCGTCGACAAGGGGCTGGGCAGCTGCGTGCTCGCCGCCGCCCTGCTGCGCAACGCCGCCGACGGGCACCCCGGGCGGCTCACCTCGCTGGACATCAACCCCGAGGCCGGCTACCTCGCCCGTACCGCGCCCTGGTCCGACGTGGTCGACCTGGTCATCGGCGACTCCATCGCCTCCATCGCCGCCCTGGACCGGCCCGTCGACCTGTTCCTGCACGACAGCGACCACAGCCGGGCCCACGAGAAGCGCGAGTTCGAGGCGGTCGAGCCGAAGCTCGCCCCCGGCGCGATGCTGCTCACCGACAACGTCACCCACACCGACGTGCTCGCCGCCCACGCCGAACGCACCGGCCGGCGCTTCCTCGCCTACCGGGAGACCCCGCGCGACCACTGGTACCCGGGCGACGGCATCGGCGTGGCCTGGTGAGCGCTCCGGGCGTTGGGGCGGCCGGCTTAGCTTTCGCTTAGCCGGCTTGGCGCCCGGCGTACCGGTCCGGCAACATCGACCGGCGTGACCGACGGCAGCGCTCCCGGCGACTCCGCCCCCCGTTCCACGGCGGGCCGCCGCCGGGCCCCCCGCCCCGCCCGTACCCGCTGGCTGGCCGCCGGCGGCGTCGCGGCGCTCGCCACCGTGCTGGGGCTCAGCCTGGCCCTGCGCTCCGGCGCCGCACCCGCCTGCGCCGCACCCCGGGCGCTCGCCGCGCCACCCGCCGGCGGCACCATCCACAAGGGAAAAGCCACCTTCTACGACTCGAAGGGCGCGGGCGGCAACTGCTCCCACCCGTCCGCGCCGGCCAACCGCCGGTACGTCGCCCTCGGCCCGTCCGAGTACGCGGCCGGCGCCGCCTGCGGTGGCTTCCTCGACGTCACCGGTCCGCGTGGGATCGTCCGCGTGCTGGTCATGGACCAGTGCCCGGAGTGCGAACCCGGTCACGTCGACCTGTCCCGGGAGGCGTTCGCCGAGATCGCCGATCCGGTGCAGGGCGTCGTCGGGATCAGCTACCGCGCGGTGGTCGACCCGCCGCTGCCCGGCCCGCTGACCTTCCGGATAAAGGAGGGCGCCTCGCAGTGGTGGTTCGCCGTGCTCGTCGGCCAGCACGGCAACCCGCTGCGCTCGGTCGAGGTGCGGCAGGGCAACTCCGGTGTCTGGCGCGGCGCCGCGCGGCAGGACTACAACTACTGGCTGATCGAATCCGGCGCCGGTCCCGGGCCGTACGCCATCCGGGTCACCGACGTGTACGGCCACCGCGCCACCGCCACCGGCATCCGGATGGCGCCGGGCCAGATGCAGCGCAGCACGGTCAGGATGTACGGCGGTGCCGCTCCCGCCAGGGCCACCACGCCGGCGCGGTCGCCGTCGGCGCGCCCCAGCCGGTCGGCATTCCCGTCGGTGTCGGCGTCGCCCAGCCTCGCGGCGGCCGCCTCCCCGCCGGCTGTGCTCGACGCGGCGGTGGCGCCGGTGGACCCCACCCGTGCGGCCGGTTGCGGCGGCTGACCCTCAGCCCGCCGGCTCGTCCAGGTCCCGCCACATGAGGATCTCGTCGCGGTCGTCGCCGGGCGCCACCCGCAGCGCGCCCGGCAGCCGCCCGATCTCCCGGTAGCCGAGCCGGGCGTAGAACGTCTCCAGGCCGAGCCCGCCCCGCACCGTCACGTGCAGCGCCCGCCAGCCCAGCTCCGGGGCGCGGCGCGCCGCCTCCCGCATCAGGTCGAGGCCGTAGCCCCGGCCCTGGGTGTCCGGGTGGACCATCACCCGCTTGAGGATGCCCCAGTGCGTCTTCAGGTGGAACCGGTTGTCCGCGAAGATCAGCACGGCGACGAGGCGGTCGTCCTCGTACCCGACGAGCAGCCGGTCCGGCCCGTCGGTGATGTCGGCGAGGGTCCGCTCGGCGACCGGGCGGACCTCGGTGGCGCTGACCGGGGCGACGAAGCCGACCGCGCCGCCGGCGTTGGTGACGTCGACCCAGAGGTCGACGATCCGCTCGCACAGGTCAGGGGTGAGATCGGGGTCGAGGACGAAGCGCAGACTCACGCCGGCAATCCTGACGAACCGGCGCGGCGTGAGCCCGCGATGGTGACGCGCCTGACAGTGCCACCTGGTGCGGGAGAGGGGATTCGAACCCCCACGTCCTTTCGGACAATAGGACCTAAACCTACCGCGGCTGCCGTTACGCCACTCCCGCCGACGTGCCGAGTTTAGAGCGTCGGGCCTCGACGGTGGTGAGCCCGGCTTCCTTCAAAATCCGATGCACGGTTTGATGGCTGATCACCGGAACGCCGCCTGCCGCTCCCGCCAGGCCCTGCGCGATCTTGCGGGAACCGACTTCAGGGTGTGCGAGGGCGAATCGGATGACAGATTCCTGGAGCTGTCGCCGCACCGGGCGGTCCTTTGTGCGCGGCGCCAGCGCAATGCTTCCCGTTGCCTCCAGGCGCCGGCGCAGCCTGCCGACGTGGTCTCTCGTGCATCCGATCCGTCGGGCGGTTTCTGTCGTGGTCAGCTCGCCGTTACTGACTTTCTGGACCAGGGTGAGAAGCTTCCGCTCATCGATCGGACCGCTGGGCGTGGTCGGCTCTGCCCGCTCGATCGCCGGATTATCCGCCACGCCGGGAACTTGATCCGGCTTCTGTTCGTACCTTGGTCCTGGGCGCCTCTTACGGCCGGCGTAGGTAGCCGTTTGGCTGTGGCAGTTAGGGCAGAGCAGCCTCAGGTTGGGTGGGCGGTTGTCGAGGAAGTCGCCGTTGATGTGATCGACATGCAGGACGAGCGGGGCGCCCTGCCAGAGCGCTACGCCGCGGACCTCGCACTGCTCGGGCAGGCCGATGAAGGCGAGCGCCCGCTTGAGCCGGAAGCCGGGAGTTCTCGGTGCGTCGGGTGCCAGCTTGACCAGCACCTCGGACGAAGCCCGGGGTGGACCCGGGCGCCCCTTGTTGTGCGCGTTGCCCGTGAAGTGCGAGGTGTCGATGCCGAACCGCTTCAACTGGCGGCTGATGTGCGCGTGCGACCCACCGCTGATGCGGACGCCGAGCAGCCGCATCACCCCGGCGATGGAGTGCGCGGCGGCGGCCGCCTCGGCGAGCGCCTCGGGCGTGTACTTGTATCGGACCACGCACGGACCGTATCGGCCCGGTGTGACACCTCAGTCGAGGCCGAGGTCCCGCCGCAGCTTCGCCACGTGCCCGGTGGCCTTGACGTTGTAGAACGCCCGCTCGATCTTCCCGTCCGGGTCGATGACGAACGTGGAGCGGATCACCCCGGTCACGGTCCGGCCGTACATCTGCTTCTCGCCGTACGCGCCGTACGCGGTGAGCACCGCCTTGTCGGCGTCGGCGACCAGCGGGAAGGTGATGGCGTCGCGCTCGCGGAACTTCGCCAGCTTCGCCGGCTTGTCCGGGGAGATGCCGACGACCTCGTAGCCGGCGGCCTGGAGCGAGGCGAGCGAGTCGCGGAAGTCGCAGGCCTGCTTGGTGCAACCGGGGGTCATCGCGGCCGGGTAGGCGTACAGGACGACCCGGCGGCCGCGCAGGTCGGCCAGGGAGAGCGTCTCGCCGGTGTCGGTCGGCAGGGTGAAGTCGGGGGCGGGGTCGCCGGGGTTGAGGCGGTCGGGCGCGGTCATGGCAGCGACCTTACCGCCGTCCGGGACGGCGTCGGGCGACGCGCGCCGGCCGCGCGGTGATCAAGAGCATGGCTTGTTGCCAAGTGTTGGCAACAACATGGTCTGCCAAATAGGCTGCGCGGTGTGGACACCCTGGCGATGCACATCTCGAACGGGATCATCAACGGTCCCGTGGCGGGGCTCTTCGCGGCCGTCGCGCTCGCCGCGCTGACCTTCTGCGTGCTGCGCAGCCGGCGCGACCTGGACGACCGGCTGGCCCCGATGGCCGGCCTGGTCGCCGCCTTCATCTTCGCCGTCCAGATGCTCAACTTCCCGATCTTCACCGCCGGGGTGAGCGGGCACCTGCTCGGTGGCGCGCTCGCCGCGCTGCTGGTCGGCCCCTGGGTGGGCGCGCTCTGCGTGGCGGTGGTGCTGGTCGTGCAGGCGCTGGTCTTCGGCGACGGCGGCGTCGCGATGCTCGGCCTGAACATCACCAACATGGCGATCCTCGGCACCGCCGCGGCGTACCTGTTGATCGCCGGGCTGCTACGGGTGCTGCCCCGCACGCCGGCCGGGCTGGGGGTGACCGCGTTCGTCTCCGCGCTGCTCAGCGTGGTGGTGGCGGCCCAGGGCTTCGTCTTCCAGTACTGGCTGGGCGGCACCACCGACCTGGGCGGCAACATCACCGGCCTGGCCGGCACGATGGCCGGGGTCCACCTGCTGATCGGCATCGGTGAGGGCCTGATCACCGCGACCACCGTGGTCACCGTCGCCAAGGTCCGGCCCGACCTGGTGTACGCGCTGCGCGCCCTGAAGCCGGCGACGCCGGCGCCCGTCCCGGCCGTCGGAGGTGTCCGGTGAGGAAGCGTTCCTGGGGTTTCGTGGCGGTCGGCCTGCTGGTGGCGCTGCTGCTCGCCGGCGTGGTCAGCAACTACGCCTCGTCGCACCCGGACGGGCTGGACTCGTCCCTGCTCAAGGGCTGCACGGTCGACGCCGACGGTGAGATCACCGGTGGCTCCTGCCCGGCCCAGCAGGCGAAGGACCACGAGCTGGCCGACAGCCCGCTGGCCGACTACGGCATCCGGGGAGTGGACAACGGCTTCCTCTCCACCGGCCTGTCCGGGGTGCTCGGCGTGCTGCTGACCTTCGCCGTCGGCGGTGGCGTCTTCTGGCTGCTGCGCCGGCGTGGCCCGGCCCGCCCGGACGACGCCGACGGCACCCCGCGCGCGGACCGGCAGCCGGCCGGCACCGCCGGCTGAGCAGGGGTACGGGGATGGGCGCGGGACACGCGCACGTGCTCTACCGGGACGCTGCCTCACCGGTGCACCGGCTGGCCCCCGAGGTCAAGATCGCGGCGATGGTGCTCTTCACGCTCGCCGTGGTGGCCACCCCACGCGAGGCGTTCTGGGCCTTCGGCGGGTACGCCCTGCTGGTCACCGGGGTCGCCGTGCTGGCCCGGGTGGGGCTGCGCTGGCTGCTGCTGCGCGCCACGATCGAGCTGCCGTTCGTGCTGTTCGCGTTCGCGCTGCCGTTCCTCGGCGCGGGGGAGCGGGTGCAGCTCGTCGGGCTCAGCCTCTCCGTCGACGGCCTCTACGGCGGCTGGAACATCCTCGCCAAGGGCACTCTGGGCGTACTCGCGTCGCTCTTGCTGGCCGGGACCACGACGACCCGTGACCTGATCCTCGGCCTGGACCGGCTGCGCTGCCCGCAGATCCTCACCCAGATCGCCACGTTCATGCTGCGCTACCTGGACGTGCTGGTCGGCGAGGCCCGCCGGATGCGGGTGGCCCGGGTGTCCCGGGGTGACGACCCGCGCTTCCTGTGGCAGCTGCGCGGCTACGCCGCTGGCGTGGGGGCGCTGTTCCTGCGCGCCTTCGAGCGCGGCGAGCGGGTCTACCTGGCGATGGTGTCGCGGGGCTATTCCGGGCGGATGCCGGCGGTCTGGCAGGGCGCGGGCGCGGCGAGCGCCGGGCAGTGGCTGGCCGCGGCGACCGTGCCGCTGGCGGCCGTCCTCATCGCCGCCACCGCCGTCGTCCTGACATGATCGGGTACGTGCAGACCGCTGTCTCCCTGGACGTCCGCGGCGTCCGGTACGCGTACCCGGACGGTCATCTCGCCTTGGACGGGGTGGACCTGACGGTGCCGCGCGGCGAGCGGGTGGCGCTGCTCGGCCCGAACGGCGCCGGCAAGACCACCCTGGTGCTGCACCTCAACGGCATCCTCACCCCGACCGAGGGGACGGTCAGCGTCGGCGGGCTCACGGTCAGCCGGGACCGGGCCGAGCTGGCCGAGGTCCGGCGCCGGGTGGGCATCGTCTTCCAGGACCCGGACGACCAGCTCTTCCTGCCCACGGTGGCCGAGGACGTGGCGTTCGGCCCGGCGAACCTGGGGCTGCGCGGGGCGGAGCTGGCCGAGCGGGTCGACGAGGCGCTGGCGGCGGTGAAGATGAGCGAGCACCGCGACCGGGCCCCGCACCACCTCTCCTTCGGCCAGCGGCGTCGGGCGGCGGTGGCCACCGTCCTCGCCATGCGCCCGGAGATCCTGGTGCTCGACGAGCCCTCGTCCAACCTCGACCCGGCCGCCCGGCGGGAACTGGCGGAAATCCTGCGCGGCCTGCCGGTGACCCTGCTGATGGTGACCCACGACCTGCCGTACGCGGCGGAACTCTGCGAGCGCGCGGTCATCCTGGACGCCGGCCGCATCGTCGCCGACGCCCCCACCCCGGAGATCCTCGGCGACGCCGACCTCCTGGCCCGGCACCGCCTCGAACTGCCCTACGGCTTCGCCCCGCACTTCCTGCCCCGCCCCTGACGCCCCGCTCCGATCCGATTGGCACCGGCCGCGGGTGACGGGGGCGGTTCAGGCGGGGACTTCGGTGTGGGTCGTCGCCGTCGGGGCGGTGCGGGAGGCGGCGTGCAGGCGGAGGATCCCCGCGCCGACCGCGCCGGCCCCGCCGACCAGGACCGCCAGGAGCAGCAGCCGGGCGTACTGCCCCGGCCAGGGGACGGGGGCGACCGCGCGGGAGAGGACGCCGAGGTTGGCGACGCCGGCGAAGAGCGCCAGGCAGGCGCCGGAGAGCGCCAGCGCGAAGTCGGCCGCGGCCGGCCGGCGGGCCAGCGCGTAGCCGCCCGCGGCGATCGCCCCGAGCCCGGTGAGCAGTGGCCAGATCTGCCCGCTGAGCAGCCCGCCCAGCACCCCGCCGACGCCCTCCGCGCCGGCGTCCAGCTCCCGCCCGACCACCAGGACCACCGCCGCCGCGCCGCCGAGCGCCAGCAGCGCCCCGACCGCGCGCAGCGCGCGGTCCCCGGCGACCGAGCCGGCCGGCAGCAGCCCCGCCGCCGCGACGGCCAGGAAGCCCAGCGTGGCGGCCACCCACCAGGGGTACGGGTCCGGCGGCGGCACCCAGTCCAGGGTGCCCCGGATCGCCACCTGCTCCGCGCCGTCGCGGACCGGCACGGCCCAGTCGCGTACCCGGTGCGTCCGGTTCGGGTCGGCGACGGCCTGGGCCGGCGGCCCGGATTCCCGCCACTGGGTCCGCTGGTCGTGCCAGCGCACCCGCGGCTCGTCGGCGATCCGCCGCCACTGCGGCGGCGCGGCCGGGTCCGCCTCGGGCGGCAGCGTGGTGTCGCCGGCCAGCGTCCGGTTGAGGTACGTCGCCGGGGAGCGGCTGTTCTCGTACGCGCCTGCCGGCCCCACCCGCAGGTACGGCTCACCCGAGTAGCCGATCACCTCGACGTCCCGGCCGGTGCGGTTGACCAGCTCCAGCCGGGCGCCCGCCTCGACGGCACGTACCGTCAGGCCGGGACGGGCCGGGGTGAGGCCGGTCGCCTCGATGCGGTAGTCGGTGCCGTCGGGGGCGTCCGCGCCGTGCGCGGCGGCCGGCGTGGCGAGGGCGAGCAGGGTGAGCAGCGCGGCCGTGGCGACCAGGCCGGCCCGCCGGAGCAGGGCGAGGATCACTTGCCCGCCGCCTCCACGGCCGCGGTGATCCCGGCCGGGGTGCGGTCGGCGACCTCCCTGCCGTTGACCTTGATGGTCGGCGTGCCGGTGACGCCGGACCTGCTGGCATCCTCGGTCACCTTCTCGGTCCACGGCTTGAAGGTCCCGTCCTTCACGCAGGAGCCGAACTCGTCCCGGTTCAGGCCGACGCCCGCGCCGATGTCGATCAGCTCGTCGTTGCTGAGCCCGGCGCTGCCCTCCGGTGGCTGCCGCGCGAAGAGCGCGTCGGTGAACTCCTTGAACTTGCCGCCCTGCGCGGCGCAGCCGGCGGCGGCCGACGAGCGGGTGGAGTATTCCGTGGTGGAGAAGCGGTTCAGGTAGGCCACCGGGTGGAAGACCACCCGGGCCTTGCCGTCCTTCACCAGCTGGTCGATGGTGGCGCCGTTGACCTGCTGGAACTGCTTGCAGGCCGGGCAGAGGTAGTCCTCGTAGAGGTCGATGGTGACCGGGCCGCCGCCGATCACGATGCCGGTGCCGGCGTCGTTGGCGCCGGGCGGCGCGGTGAACTCGTCGGCGCGCTGGCTGGACCAGACGCTCCAGCCGATCAGGCCGGCGATCACCAGCACGACGACCGCGGCGACGGACGCCCAGAGCGTGCGCCTGCGCCGGGCCTCCCGGGCCAGTTGCTCGCGGACCACCCGGGCGGCGTCCCGCTGCCCCTTGCGACTACTCATCGTCGTCCTCCACGGCGGGTTCGCCCGTCAGCCAGCCGTCCACCGAGACGGGGGTGCGGGGCCAGATCAGCAGGAACCCGGCCAGCGCCAGGAATCCCAGGTCCCGGAGGATCTCCGGGAGGTAGCTCGGGGCCTGCCCGGCGGCGAGCTGGCCGCCGCTGCCGAAGCAGCCGCAGTCGATGGCCAGCCCGCGGCTCCAGGCCGAGACGATGCCGGTGACGAAGACCACCAGCAGCGCGGCGGAGACGCCGGCGGCGAGCCGGGTGGCCAGGCCGACCAGCAGGATCGCGCCGAGCGCCAGCTCCACGAAGGGCAGCGCCGCGCCGACCACCGTGGCCACGTCGTACGGCAGCAGCTGGTAGGCGTTGACCGCGCGCCCGGAGGCGGCGAGGTCACCGACCTTGGCGGCGCCGGCGACGAGCCAGACCGTGGCCAGGCCGAGGCGGGCGGCCAGCCCGATCCAGGGGCGGACGGCGGGCCAGCGGGCGGCCCGGATGCGGGGTGCGGTCACGATCATTGGTCGTCGCGTCCGGCCGATTGGTTCCACCGCTCAGCCGGCCAGCGCGTCGCCGACCGCGTCGACCAGGTCGTGCCGGGCGCGGGCCACCCGGGAGCGGATGGTGCCGACGGGCACCCCGGCCACGGCGGCCGCCTCGGCGTACGAGAGGCCGAGCAGCTGGGTCAGCACGAACGCCTCGCGGCGCTCGGCCGGCAGCCGGCGGACCAGGTCGGCGGCGCCGAGGTGCCCGGCCGGGTCCGGGTGCGGGCGGCCGGTGTGGGCGTGGGCGGCGAGCCGCTCGTCGAGCCGCCGCCGCCGGATCACGGTGCGCAGATGGTCGGCGCAGGCCCGCCGGGCGATGCCGAGCAGCCAGGTACGCGCGCTGGCGCGCCCCTCGAAGCCGGCCAGCGCCCGGAACGCCCGCAGGTAGGTCTCCTGGGTGAGGTCGTCGGCGGTGTCCGGGTCGACCAGGGCGGCGGTGAACCGCCACACCTCGGCCTGGGTGGCCCGGACGAAGGCGGCCTGGGCGGGGGGATCACCGTCGCGGGCGCGCAACGCCCAGTGCGTCGCCGGGTCGCGCGCAGTGCCGGGTGCCGCGTCGGGGCGGCCGGCGGTGGTGTCGCGCGGGGCGGGGATCACGTCACCCGAGGTTACGCGGCGTATCCGGGGCGAGCAGGGTCGTTCGGCCCTTTCTATGGCCCGGCCCACGTCGGGAACTTTCCCGCCCCGCCACCCGACTACCTGCTCATGAAGTGCGACGACGTACGCGTGGCGCTGTCGGCGCGGCTGGACGGCGAGGACCCGCAGGCACCGGCCGCGGCGCTGGACGCGCACACCGTTTCCTGCCCCGACTGCCGGTCCTGGCTGGCCCGCGCCGAGCAGGTGACCCGGCTCACCCGGGTCCGCTCCGTGCAGGTGCCGGACCTGACCGCCCGGGTGCTGGCGGCGGTCGCCGCCGATCCGGTGCTGGCCGCGCGTTCACCGGCGGCCGTCCGGGCCGCCCGTCGTCAGGTGCTGCGGGTCGCGGTGGCGGTGGCCGCGGTGGCCCAGCTCGCCATCGCGCTGCCGATCCTGCTGGCCGGGCTCGGCGTGGCCGCCGATCCGCACACCAGCCGGGAGATGGCCTCCTTCGACGTGGCCCTCGCGGTGGGTTTCGCGCTGGCCGCGTGGCGACCGGAGCGGGCCCGGGCGTTCCTGCCGGTGGCGCTGGTGCTGGCGCTCTGCCTGGCCGGCACCAGCGTGGTCGACATCGCCAACTCCACCACCGCCCTGGTGCACGAGGTCGGCCACCTGGCCGCCGTGGTGCAGGCCGGCCTGCTCTGGGCGCTCGGCCGGGTCAGTGGCGAGGCCGACCGGCCGTGGTCGCGCGCGGTCGTGGCGGGGCGCGGGTGAGGCCGAGGGCCCCGGTGCCGCCCGCCGCCGCCCGGCCGGGGTCGGACCGGTCCGGCGCCGGTACGGGGTCGGGTCGGCGCAGGGGCGTCGCGTCGGCGAGCATGGCCGGCATGAACGTCGTCGATCGTCGTTGGTTCGCGCGGCTGGGTACCGCCGCCGGCCTGCTGGTCACCCTCGTCGCGCTGCTGCTCGCCCCGGCCGCCCCGGCCAGCGCCCACGCCGTGCTGGCCAGCAGCAGCCCGGTCGCCTCGGCCGTGGTGCCGAGCGCCCCGGCCGAGGTGGTGCTGACCTTCAGCGAGTCGGTGCGCAAGGTCACCGGCAAGATCCGGGTGATCGCCCCGGACGGCTCCCGGGCCGACCGGGGCGAGCCCACCTTCGAGGGTGCGCTGGTGACCGTGCCGGTGGAGCCGTCTGGGCCGCGCGGCACCTACCTGGTGAGCTACCGGGTGATCTCCGCCGACAGTCACCCGGTCTCCGGCGCCTTCACCTACTCGGTCGGCGCGCCCTCGACGCCCCCCACCGACTCCGGGGCGGAGAGCCGGGCGAACCCGGTGGTGGAGAACGCGGTCAAGGTGGCGAAGTACCTGGGCTACGTGGGTTTGCTGCTGGTGGTGGGTCCGGCGCTGGTGCTCGCCGCTCTCTGGCCGCACCGGCTGTCCCGCCGGGGCCCGGCCCGGCTCGCCTGGGCGGGAGTCGGGCTGCTCGCGCTGGCCACCCTGGCCGAGCTGTGGTTGCAGGTGCCGTACACCGCCGGGGGTGGGCTGACCGACGTCACCGGGGCCGGCTTCAGCGAGATGCTCGGCAGCACGTACGGCACCGCGCACCTGGTCCGCCTGGGTCTGCTCGTGGCGGCGGCGTTCCTGCTGCGCCCGCTGACCCGGGGCCCGGTCGGTCGTAGTGACGCGCTCATCCTGGCCGTGCTGGGCGCGGCGGGGCTGTTCACCTGGCCGCTGGCCGGGCACCCGGCGGCCTCCCCGGCGCCGGCCGTGTCGGTGGCCGTCGACGCGGTGCACCTGGGCAGCATGGCGGTCTGGCTGGGTGGGCTGGTGATGCTGGCCGTCTTTCTGCTGCGCCGCGCCGACGAGCGGGAGCTGGGGGCGATCCTGCCGATCTGGTCCCGCTGGGCGGCGCTGGCGGTGGCGGCGCTGCTGCTCGCCGGGATCGTGCAGGGGCTGATCGAGGTGGGCGGCGTGCGGCCCCTCGTCGACACCACGTACGGCCGGCTGCTGCTGGCCAAGGTGGGGCTGTTCGTGCTGGTGCTGGCGGTGGCCGCGTACTCCCGGTGGCTGGTGCGGCGGCGGACCGCCGCGCAGCGCCCGGTGCCGGTGCGGCGGGCCATCTGGGCCGAGCTGGCGATCACCGCGGTGGTGCTCGGGGTGACGGCCACCCTGGTGCAGACCACCCCGGCCCGGGTCGCCGGCGATGACGTGGCCGGCGCCCCCGCCGGCTTCTTCTCCACCACGCTGACCAGCCCGATCTACTCGCTGCAGGTGGAGCTGGATCCGGCCGAGCGGGGCAACAACTCGCTGCACCTGTACGCGTACACCAGGGACAACCGGCCGCAGCCGGTGGCCGAGTGGAAGGTGACCGCGGCGCTGCCGTCGGCGGGCATCGAGCCGATCGACATCCCGCTGCTGCCACTGACCGACAACCACGTGACCGGGGAGATCAGCTTCCCGAGCGCCGGCGAGTGGCAGCTGCGCGTCACCGTCCGCACCTCCGACATCGACCAGGCCACGGTGACCGCCACCGTGCCGATCAGGTAACGAGAAAGGCTCTCCCACAGATGATCCGTCTCCGGCGTCCCGCAACCGCCGCCGCTCTCGCGCTCGCCGCCGTCACCACGGCGGTGCTCGGCTTCGCCGGGCCCGCCTCGGCGCACGTCACCGTCAACCCGAAGGAGGCCGCGCAGGGTTCCTACGGCCGCTTCGCCTTCCGGGTGCCGAACGAGAGCGACACCGCCTCCACCACCAAGGTCGAGGTGGTGCTGCCGGAGAACGCGCCGGTCGGCTCGGTCTCCACCATGCCGGTGCCCGGCTGGACGGTGGCGGTGGAGAAGCGCAAGGTGGACCCGCCGATCGAGGTGCACGGCAGCCAGCTCACCGAGGCGGTGTCGAAGCTGACCTGGACGGCCACCGGCGACGCGGCGGTGAAGCCCGGCCAGTTCCAGGAGTTCCCGGTCTCGATGGGCCCGCTGCCGCAGGTCGACCGGATGGTCTTCAAGACCTTGCAGACGTACTCCGACGGCAACGTCGCGCGGTGGATCGAGGAGCCGACGCCCGGCGCCGAGGAGCCGGAGAACCCGGCGCCGGTGCTCACCCTGGCCCCGGCCTCGGCATCGGCCTCGGCCACGCCGGGAGCGGCGCCGGCCGGGCAGGCCGCGGCCGACGACGATGACGACGAGGACTCCGACGGGGCGGCGACCGGGCTGGCCATCGCCGGTCTGGTGGCCGGGCTGGCCGGTCTGCTCCTCGGTGGACTGGCCTTCGCCCGGACCCGCCGGGAGGCGACGCCGAAGGCCTGATCCGCTCCGCCCGCCGGCCCGTCGGAGTCGCTCCGGCGGGCCGGCGGCTGTCCGTCCCCACCGATATGCGCAGATCGTGGCGGTCTCGTCGGTAAGGTCTGCCGGGTACCCGGACACCGAAGGAGACGGAACGGATGCGGTTCGTGCGGTCGCTCGTCGGAATGCTGCTGTTGGTCGTCGGGATCCCCGCCCTGCTGGCGGGGGGTGGCCTCAGCCTGGTCGCCGGGCACGCGAGCACCGACGGCACCTTCAGCGCCCGGTTCGAGCCGGTGCGCAGCGCGGGCCGGGCGGTGGTGGTGCAGGACGTCGACGCGCTGCTGCGCGCGGAGGCGCCGTTCACCCGGGTCGGCGGGACGAGGCTGCGGCTGACGGCGCGTACCGCCGACGGGCCGGCCTTCGTCGGGCTGGCGCCCGCCGACGAGGTCCGCCGCTGGCTCGCCCCGGTCCCGCACGGCACGGTCGACCGGATCGCGCTGGCCCGCGGGCCGTTGCCGGTCCGGTTGACCGACGCCGGCGCCGCGCCCACCGCCGGGCCCGCCGGCGCGGTCCCGGCCGCCCCGCTCGACGCGCCCTTCTGGGTACGCGAGGGGATCGGCGCGGTCGAGTGGACCCCGGGTGAGCTGGCCGGCCGCCGGTTGAGCCTGGTGGTGATGCGCCCCGACGGCGGCGCGGACCTCGCCCTGGACCTGCGGGCCGAGGTGCGGTCGGACTGGTTCCGCCCGGTGGCCTGGGGTGCGCTGGCCGGCGGGCTCCTGCTGATCGTGCTGGCGGTGCTGGTGCTGCTGCGCCCGGTACGCCCGCGCGAGGTGGTCTTCGTGGTCGAGCCGGACCAGGTCCCGGTGCTCGCCGGTCGGCTGGGCGTCAGCTCGCTCAGCGGCCTCGGCACGGGGCCCGAGCCGGAGCGGCAGTTGGTGTCGGTCGGGGCACCCGAGCGGTCCCGGGCCGCCATCGGCGCGGTGCCGGCGCGCCGTCCGGCCACCCTCGCCGACCTGCCGCCGTGGCCGCCGGAGCGTCCCGAGGAGACGGCCGAACCGGTGCCCGGGAACCCCCGGCCCGCCGGTACGGACTGACCCATTACGGCGAACGGCCCGCCGCGCTGCCGACGCGGAGGGCCGTCCTCACCGGGGGATCGGTGCTACCCGACAGACGTCTGCGGTAGGTGTTGCCAGATTAGCGGCGAAAGTCGGCCACTGGAAGATCTGTCCATTTAGCGCAAGTTATCCGTGGGTCGGCTCCGCCCGCCGGCGCACCGGGAGCGTCACCAGCAACAGCAGGGCCAGCAGCACGTAGGCGTTGCGCACCAGGAACTCCGCCGGGGTGTCGGTACGCGCCGGGGCCACGCCCCAGTCGAAGAAGGACACCACCCCGTAGATGATCACGAACGCCGTGCCGACCGCGAGCGCGAGCAGTCGACGGCGCCGCCGGCCCCCCGCCACGGTGTCCCGGTCCGCGCGCAGCGCCGCGTCCACCAGCACCACCACCGCCGGGATGAACCAGTAGATGTGGTGGGTCCAGGTGATCGGGCTGACCAGGCCGCCGACCAGCCCGGTGAGGGTCAGCCCGGCGAGTTCGTCACCGGCCCGGGCGGCGCGGGCCGCCCGCCACAGGCCGTACCCGGCGACGACCGCGACCAGGGCCAGCCAGAGCAACTGGTTCGGTTTGGCCGGCGCGTCGATCCGGCTGAGCAGCCCGAACAACGACTGGTTGCCGGTGTAGTCGGTGCGTCCGACCCGGTTGGTGGCCCACAGCTCGTGCGTCCAGAAGCGCCAGGAGTCGCGGGGCGCGAACGCCGCGGCCAGCAGCGTCGCCGCCGCCGCGGTGACGCTGGCCACCACCGCCGCCCGCCACCGCCGGCTCACCAGCAGGTAGGCGATGAAGATGCCCGGGAAGAGCTTGAGCGCCGTCGCCAGCCCCACGCCCACCCCGGCCCAGCGCCGCCCCCTGGGTACGGCGAAGAGCAGGTCGGCCAGGATCAGCACCACCAGCAGCATGTTGATCTGCCCGAAGGTGATCGTCTCCCGGGTGCTCTCCACCGCGAACACCAGCAGCACCGCCACGGTGAGGGTGAACGTCCGGGGCAGCCCGTGCCGTTCGATCACCGGGCCGACCAGCCACCGGGTGGTCACGATCACGCCGATCGCGGTCAGGACGGTGAAGACGGCGATCGTCACGCCCAGCGGGAGCATCGCGAACGGCCGCAGCAGCAGCGCGCTGAACGGCGGATAGGTGAAGTACAGCTCGCCCTGGACCCGGTCCGGCTGCACGTAGTCGTAGAGCGGGTGCCCGGACGACCACCAGTCCATCGCCCGCATGTAGATCTTCAGGTCGAAGAAGTCGTGCACCATGCCGGGCAGGTACAGGGCCGGCAGCACGGCGGCCAGCGCCAGCACCGTGACGACCCGACGGACCGTCCGGCCCCCCTGTTCGTCGGAGCTGACAGCGGGTGGCGCGACCGGTTCTGCTGGCACGGGGAAACCCTAGCGGTCCGCTCCGCCGCCGGTGCCGAGGCGCGACACCTGGGCTGCGGCTAGTCTGTCCCGGTGGCTGACCTTCTCGTCTGGATCGACTGTGAGATGACCGGGCTGGATCTCGCCGGCGACGCGCTGATCGAGGTCGCCGCGCTCGTCACCGATCCCGACCTCAACGTGCTGGGCGAGGGGGTCGACGTGGTCATCCACGCCGACGAGGCGGCCCTGGCGGCGATGCCGGAGATCGTGGCCACGATGCACGGCAAGTCCGGGCTGACCGAGGAGGTGCGGCGCTCCACCGTCACCCTGGCCGAAGCCGAGGACCTGGTGCTGGAGTACGTCACCAGCCACGTCAAGGACCCGCGTACCGCCCCGCTGTGCGGCAACTCGATCGCCACCGACCGGGGCTTCATCGCCCGGGACATGCCCCGCCTCGACGCCCACCTGCACTACCGCATGATCGACGTGTCCTCGATCAAGGAGCTGACCCGGCGCTGGTACCCCCGGGTGTACTTCGGCCAGCCGCAGAAGGGCCTCGCCCACCGGGCGCTGGCCGACATCCGGGAGAGCATCCGCGAGCTGGAGTACTACCGGCGGACGATCTTCGTACCCCTGCCCGGACCGGACGTGGAGACGGCCAAGGGGATCGCCGCCCAGCTGTAGACCGGGGCGACGGCCCGCGCGGGCGTGTGGTGCGCAACCCGCTGGACGGGGGCGGCCGGGGTGTGGCTATTATTAGTCCGCACCGCCCGGGCGACCGGCGCGGAAGGCACGGTGGCTGTAGCTCAGTTGGCAGAGCACCGGGTTGTGGTCCCGGTTGTCGTGGGTTCAATTCCCATCAGTCACCCCAGACACGAAGGCCCCCTCCTCGCGGAGGGGGCCTTCGTCGTGTCCGGGCCGGTCAGGGGGTGGGGTCCACGCTGGGAGCCTCGTCCCCGGGGGTGGCCTCCGGGCTCGGAGTGGCCGCCGGCTCCTCGTACGGCACGGCGCTGCCCTTGACGTAGTCGTCCCAGCTCATGTTCCAGTCGGTCCAGCCGTTGCCGTTCTGGAGCTTGCGCTCGGTGCCCTTGACCGTGATCGGGTCGCCGATGCGGGTGTTCTCGAAGAGCCACTTGCCGTCGGCCATCGAGACGTTCACGCAGCCGTGCGAGACGTTGACCCGACCCTGCTTCCTCTCCGACCAGGGCGCGGCGTGGATGAACTCGCCGCCCCAGGTGAGCCGCTGGGCGTAGTCGATCTTCGTCCGGTACCCCTCCTCGGGGCCCAGCTCCTCCAGCGTGTCGAAGACCGTCTTGCGGAGCTTCTCGATCACCACCATCGTCCCGCTGGACGACGGGGTGGTCTTCTTGCCGAGGCTGACCAGGATCGTCTTGACGACCTTGCCGTCCCTGGTGACGGTCATCCGCTTGGTCTTGTTGTCCACCTGCATCACCAGCGACGGGCCGATCTTGACGTCGACGGTCAGGTCGGAGCGGCCGTACCAGCCGTCGCCCATCGGCAGCCCGCCGGCCTGCACCCGGTACGACACGGTGGTGCCCGACTGCCAGAACTCCTTCGGGCGGTAGCGGACCTCGGTGGGGCTGGACCAGTGCCAGATCCCCTCCTGCGCCGGCGTGGTCGTGACGGTCATCCGACGCTGGACGTCGTCGCGGTAGTCCTCGGGGATGGCCCGGCCGAACCGGACGATCAGCGGCATGCCCACCCCGACCACCTGGTTGTCGCCGAGGAAGCTGGTGATCCGTACCTGCTTGTCGGGCTTGGCCATCACGGTGAAGGCGCTGGTCGCGGTGGCCGGCTTGCCGTCGTCACCGGTCGCCGTGACGGTGGCGGTGTACTTCTCGCCGTACTCCAGGGCGCCCGCGGGGAGCCAGCTCTTGCCGTCGGCGGCCAGCTCGCCCTCGACGGCCTTGCCGCCGGCGTCCGTGAGCTCGACGCTGGTCTCCTTGGCGTCCTTCGTGGCGAAGGTGATGCCGGTGGAGGCCGGGACGTCGGTCGCGTCGGCCTTGGGCTCGACGATGGTGGCCGCGGCCTTCGGGGCGCTCTCGCCGCTGCCCTGCCAGCTCGACGGCTTGTCGTCGCCGGAGCCCGTGCAGGCGGAGGTGAGCGCCAGCGTCGCGGCGAGGAGCCCCGCCGCGAGTGCGCGGCGCCGCCCGGCGTGCCGGGTCAGCCGGTGGTGGGTAGCTCGCATGATTCCCTCACAGTCGTGGTCCCCGATGGCCCCATCCTCTCCCACTGACGCGAGAGAGCGCCGGTCGGTTGCCGGCCGTGAACAGAAACACGCCCATGGGGGAGTGCGAATACCGGCTCGGTTCCGCTGGCCCCCACCCACCAGTGACCGGCGCGGGCCGGGCCCGCTCCGGTCGGGCCGGCGTGACCGCCGACCCGACCGGGTGGGTGCTACAGCAGCGGGCCGGAGCCGCCGTCCGGCACGGGCAGGGCGCTGCCCTTGACGAACTCCGACCAGCTCAGGCTCCAAGCCGTCCAGCCGTTGCCGGGGGCGACGCGGCGCTCGGTGCCCTTGATGGTGATCGGGTCGCCGATCTTCGTCTGCGCGAAGAGCCAGCGGCCCATCGCCATCGAGACGTTGACGCAGCCGTGCGAGACGTTCTGCCGACCCTGCACCCCCTCGGACCAGGGCGCCGCATGGATGTACTCGCCACCCCAGGTCAACCGCTGGGCGAAGTCGATGTCGGTGCGATACCGGTTGTCCGGGTCGGGGTCGTCCATGGTGTCGAAGACCGTCTTCTCCTTCTTCTCCATCACCACGAGGGTGCCGCTGGAGGAGGGAGTGCTCTTCTTGCCCAGGCTGACCGGCAGGGTGCGGACCACCTCGCCGTCCTGGTACACGGTCATCTTCTTGGTGTTGTTGTCGACCTTCATCACGAAGGACCGGCCGATCTTGGCGGTCGCCGTACGGTCGACGTTGCCGTAGCGGCCGTTGCTCAGCGGCATGCCGGCCAGCGCGATCCGAACGTCGAGGGTGGTGCCCGGCTTCCAGTACTCCGGAGCCCGGTAGTAGGCCTGGGTGCCGTTGTAGACCCAGTGCCAGGCGCCCGGCTGCGGCGGGTCGGTCTTGACGAACATCCGCTTCTGCACCGCCGCCCGGTCCTTCTTCGGGATGCCCGGGTGGAACTCGACGACCACCGGCATGCCCACGCCGTACGTCTTGTCGTCGAAGAGGTAGAGGCCGGAGCTGATCATCGACTTCGGCTTGGCCATGGTGGTGAAGGTGCTGGTGCCCTGCCGGGGCTCGCCGCCGGTGCCGGTGCCGGTCACCGTGGCGGTGTACTCGGTGCCGTACTTCAGCGGAGCCGACGGCACCCAGGAGGAACCGTCCAGCCGCATCCTGCCCGCGACCTGCTTGCCGTCGGCGGAGGCGAGGGTGACCGAGGAGACTGTGCCGCCGCCCGGCAGCTTTGCGCTGATCTCGGTGCTCACCGGCTTGTTCTTCGCCCCGTCGGCCGGGCTCACCGTCAAGCTCTGGGCCGGCGCGGAGGTCTCGGCCTCCTGCGGGGCGGCGGGTGCGCCCGTACCCGGAGCAGCGCCGCCGACGAACTCGGCGGCCTTCTTCTGGTCGTCGCCGCACCCGGTCAGTGCCAACGACATCACCAGGGCCAGGGCACCCACCATCGCCCCGGCCCGCGTGAACCTGCCCATTCCCACCTCAGTTCTCGCGTGCCTGGCGACATGGTGCCGTATCGACGCCGCCGCGCTGGTCCCGCCAAGCGGTCGGCCGAGCGATATCGTGGCCTTTGCCCGTTAAGCTCGGCCGAACAGGTGAGCCGGGTATCGGATTGGAACCCGGCTCAGGGACCTGCTAATGTTCTCTCCGTTGCCAACGAGCGCCGCTAGCTCAACTGGCAGAGCAGCGGACTCTTAATCCGCGGGTTCGGGGTTCGAGTCCCTGGCGGCGCACCAGCAGTAAAAGGCTCTGGCCTGGTGGTCCTCCACCTGGCCGGGGCCTTTTTCGTGTTCAAGGCGCGGCTGGGTCGTCGATGATGAAGGCATGCGAGCCGCCTGGATCGAGCGCCCGGGGCCGGCCACAGACATCCGGTACGGCGAGCTGCCGGCGCCTCGTCCCGGCCCGACCGACATCCTGGTCGACGTCATCGCCACCACCGTCAACCCCGTCGACACCTTCGTACGCTCGGGGGCGTTCCCCACCCCGCTGCCGCTGCCCTTCGTGGTCGGCCGTGATCTCACCGGCCGGGTCGCGGAGGTGGGCCCGGGCGCTGCCGGCTTCCGCGTCGGCGAGGTGGTCTGGTGCAACAGCCTGGGGTACGGCGGCCGGCAGGGCAGCGCCGCCGAGCAGGCCGTGGTGCCGGTCGACCGGCTCTACCGCATGCCCAGCGGGGTCGACCCGGCGATCGCCGTGACCATGCTCCACCCGGTCGCCACGGCGTACCTGGCGTTGTTCGTCCACGGCCGGCTCCGGCCGGGCGAAACCGTGGTGGTGGCGGGTGGCGCCGGCAACGTCGGTGCCGCGCTCGTGGCGCTCGCCGCCACCGCAGGTGCCCGCGTCGTGGCCACCGCGTCGCCGGGCGATGCCGACTTCTGTCGGCGGAACGGTGCCGCCGACGTGCTCGACTACCGCGCTCCCGACCTGGTCGAGCGGCTGAGGTCGGCCTGCCCGGAGGGTGTCGACATGTATCTCGACACCGCCGGGCGGAATGAGCTGGCGTGGACGATCGAGCTGCTCGCCGTGCGCGGGCGGGTCGTGGTGCTCGCCGGCGGCGACACCCGACCGGTGCTGCCGGTCGGCGCGCTCTACCGGAACCGGGCCGTCATCGGCTTCGCGATTTCCCACGCCACCACCGCCGAGCTGGCCGCGGCCGCGGCCCTGGTGAACCGGATGCTGGCCGCCGGGCGGGTGGCCGCGCGGGAGGTCGTGCCGCTGCCGTTGTCGGCGGTCGGCGAGGCGCACGGCATGCTGGAGCGGGGCGAACTCCGGGGACGGCGGGTGGTGATCCGCCCCTAGTGGGGTGCTCCCGGCGGGCTGGGTCGGGGGTGTTAACGTTTCTCCCCGTTGTCAGCGAGCGCCGCTAGCTCAACTGGCAGAGCAGCGGACTCTTAATCCGCGGGTTCGGGGTTCGAGTCCCTGGCGGCGCACCAACGATCAAGGCCCTGACCTGGTGGTTCACGCCGGGCCGGGGCCTTTTCCGTGTCTGCTGGTGGTGAGTGGTCGCTCGGCGGGTGCTCGGGAGCCGTTGGACCGGGCTGGCATCGGTGGGACGCGGTGTCGTGCCAGCAGATAGATGAGCCCTTCATACGTCGCGTGGGCGGGCCCGCCTCGGATCTGCGGCGGCCGGGCCGGCGGTAGCTGGCCGGGTTGAATCCCCGCGGCACGTCGGGGTGTTGCGGTAGAACTGTGGCGTGAGCCGAAAACGGCTGGAGGGATTCAGTGATGCAGTCTTCGCAGTCGCGATCACGCTACTCGCGCTGAACCTGGCCGTGGCCGGCCCGGGTCATGGCCCGCTCCTGCATCAAGTCGCGGACCACTGGCCTTCATATGTCGCCTACCTGATCAGCTTCCTCACGATCGGGCTCATTTGGGTCAACCATCACCCCCTCATCGAGAACGTCGCCGCCGTCGACCGGACGCTGGCCCTCCTCAACCTCGTCCTGATGGTGTTCGTCGTCCTCATCCCGGTAGAGACGGCGACGGTGGCCAAGTACCTCGCGCTGGGCGGGCAGGACGCCCGAGTGGCGGTGCTTATGTATGCGGGTGCCTTCATGGGGATGGGGCTCAGCTTCGCCGGGATCTTCGAATGGAGCATGAGTTCGGGGCGGCTCCGGCAGCCGTTGCCGAAGCGGGCCCGTTGGAAGGCGCGGCTGCAATTCGGGGTAGCGTCGGTCCTGTATCTGGCCGCGGTCGCCGTCGCCTTCGTCAGCCCGCCGGTGGCACTGGCCATCATCGCCGCCGTCCCCGTTTACTACATCTTCGAACGCCTCCCGGTGATCGGCTCTCCTGCAGGCGACCGGCAGCAATGAGCCGCTGCCGCGCGAGGATCCAGCCCGGATGACGCGTCCGGAGCTAACCCCCGGTTCCTCTGCGGACGCTACGACTCATGCCGGAAGCGCCTTACAAGCGAGGGACCGCAGGCGACACCTGACCCCTACGTGACCCCAACCCGCCGCCAAGACACCACGATGAGCCAAGCCAGCAGGGGACGGCTGCCGACGGTGTGACGATGAGCAAGAACAAGGCGGGTGTCCTCTTAATCCGCGGGTTCGGGGTTCGAGTCCCTGGCGGCGCACCAACGATCAAGGCTCTGGCCTGGTGGTTCACACCGGGCCGGGGCCTTTTTTCGGGTCTTCTGCTGGGTTTGTGGGTCGGTGTAGATCATCTGTTGGGTAGTTGGGGTCGGTGGCCGCCGAGGCTGAGCATGGCCAGGGCGATGAGGG